>DASZYH010000145.1:0-22968 GCA_035545515.1 Opitutaceae bacterium | reverse complement strand
AAACCACGTCGACGCCGCGTCCGGCGGAGAACGCCCGCGCCGCCTCGGTGAAGTCCTCGCGTGAGTACACGCAGACCGCATCAGCCCCGGCGCCGCGCGCCAACGCGGCCTTGTCGTCATTGCCGACGGTGGCCAGCACCTGGGCCCCGCGTTTCTTCGCGATCTGGATCAACAACAACCCCACCCCGCCCGCGCCGGCGTGGACCAGCGCCAGATCGCCGGGCTTCAGGGGAAACGTGTCGCACGCGAGATAATGCGCCGTCATGCCCTGGAGCATCACGGCCGCCGCGACGTCGGAGCGAATCCCGTCCGGCACCGGGACGGCCTGCGCCGCGGACACAAGCGCCTCCTCCGCATACCCGCCGGTCACGGCCGCACTCGCGACGCGATCCCCCACCCGGAAATCCCGCACGCCGGCTCCGACGGATGTCACCGTTCCCGCCGCCTCCAGCCCAAGCGGGTGGGGCAGCGGCACGGGATAAAGTCCGGTCCGCCGGTAGATATCGATGAAGTTGACGCCGGCCGCCTCCACCCGAAACCGCAACTCGCCCGGACCGGGCTCCGTCACCGGGATATCGTCAACGCGCAGTTTCTCGACGCCGCCAAACTCGTGGATCCGGACCGCTTTCATGGGGCGGATAGATAGTCCCCTGCGCCGGCAGTGCAATCTGGGAGCGGTAGTTGGTAGGCGGTAGTTGGTAGTTGGGCGCGATGAGTGGACTGTGCGGTTTGCCGGCTGTCCGCGCACGGCCGGGGCGGGAGATCGCAAGGCCGCAGCCTTCAGGGCCCGTCAACGGACACCGGACCCGAAGGTTCAATGCCGGCTCAAATCGGCGACCAAAGTACCAACTGCCAATTACCAACTACCCATTACGAACTACTAACTACATTCACGCTCCGGTGATACTGCTGGAGGGGCCGGACGCCGACCTGCTTGTCTTTCAGCGCGCGGATTCCCTCCACCGCCGCAGCCGCGCCGGTGATGGTCGTCATGATGCAGATGTTGTGGGCGTATGCCGCCGAACGGATCGTGTTCTCGTCGCGGCGCGGAATCATCCCGCCCGTCGGCGTATTGATGATCATCTGGATCTGGCCGTTCTTGATCAGGTCGATCGCGTTCGGGCGACCTTCCTGGATCTTGGCCAGCTTCTTCACCGCGACGCCCGCCTCCCCCAGCGTCTTCGCCGTGCCGCTCGTCGAGTAGATCGTGAACCCGAGCTGCTCGAGCGCCTGCGCGAGCTTCACCGCCCGGCGCTTGTCGGCGTCCTTCACCGAGAGGAAAACGTTCCCCTTGGTCGGCAACCCGGGCTTGGCCGCGGCCTGCGCCTTCGCAAACGCGACGCCCAGATCCTCGTCGAGCCCCATGACCTCGCCGGTGGAGCGCATCTCGGGCCCCAGCGCGATGGTCGCACCCGGGAACCGCACGAACGGGAACACGGCCTCCTTCACGCACCAGTGCTTCGGCGTCTGCTCGCGCGTGAACCCGAGCTCCTTGAGCTTTTTTCCGGCCATCACCTTGGCCGCGAGCTTCGCCAGCGGAATGCCGATCGCTTTCGCGACGAACGGAACCGTCCGCGAGGCGCGCGGGTTCACTTCGAGGACGTAGAGCTGGTTGTCCTTGATCGCGAACTGCACGTTCATCAGCCCGATCACGTTCAATTCGCGGGCCAGCTCGTAGGTCGCCTTGCGCACCGTCGCGAGCATCGCCTTGGGCAACGTGTGCGGCGGCATGACCATCGCCGCGTCGCCCGAGTGCACGCCGGCATACTCGATGTGCTCCAGCATTCCGCCAATCACCGCGGATTCGCCGTCGGCGATGCAGTCCACGTCGAGCTCGATCGCGTCCTCGAGGAACTTGTCGATCAGGACCGGCTTGCCGGGCATGACGTCGAACACCTGGCGCACGACGGATTTCAGCTCCGCCTCGCTGTAGAGGATGAACATGCCCCGGCCGCCGAGCACGAACGAGGGGCGCACCAGCACCGGATACCCGAGCTCGCCGGCCGCGGCGATCGCCTCCGCCTCGCTCAGCGCCGTCCGGTTCTCCGGTTGCTGGAGCTTCAGCTTCTGAAGGATGGCGGCGAAGAGCTTTCGGTCCTCGGCGATCTCGATGCTCTCGGGCGAGGTGCCGATGATGTTGACGCCGTTCGCCTTCAGGGCCGTCGCCAGGTTCAGCGGCGTCTGCCCGCCGAACTGCACGATCGCCCCGTCGCACTTCTCCTGCTGGTAGATCTCCAGGACGTCCTCGAGGGTAAGCGGCTCGAAGTACAGCCGGTCGCTCGTGTCGTAGTCGGTCGACACCGTCTCGGGATTCGAATTGACCATCACGCTCTCGATCCCGAGCTCGCGGAGCGCGAAGCTGGCGTGCACGCAGCAATAGTCGAACTCGATGCCCTGGCCGATGCGGTTGGGTCCTCCGCCGAGAATCATCACCTTCCGCTTGCCCGACGGCTTCATCACCTCGTTCTCGTCCCCGTAGCTGGAATAGTAATAGGGCGTGAAGGCCTCGAACTCCGCCGCGCAAGTGTCGACCAGCCGGTACGTCGTGCCGATGCCGCGCTTCTTCCGCTCCGCCCGCACGGCCGCCAGTTCCGCGTTCAACAGGTGGCCAAGCTGCAGGTCGGAAAACCCATACTGCTTCGCCCGGCGGAACAGGTCGGTGGCAAGCGCCGGGCGGCCGTCCGCCCCGCCGGCCGCCAGTCCATGCCGCCGCAGTTCCTCCTCCATCTCCCAGATTTCGCGGAGCTGATGCAGGAACCACGGATCGATCTTCGTCAGGTCGAAGATCCGCTCCACCGAATAGCCGGCGCGAAACGCGTGCCGGATGAAAAAGATCCGCTCCGCGTTTGGCGTGCCGAGCTTGGCGTTGATCACCTTCTCCTCGACCGGCTCGTCGGCTCCGTGCCGCCCACCGCCGCCGAAACCCCGCGCTCCCGTCTCCAGCGAGCGCAGGCACTTCTGGATCGACTCCTTGAACGTCCGGCCGATCGCCATCGCCTCGCCGACGGATTTCATCGCCGAGGTCAGCGTTGGATCCGCGTCCGGGAACTTCTCGAAGGTGAACCGCGGGATCTTCGTCACCACGTAGTCGATCGTCGGCTCGAAGCTCGCCGGGGTCAGCCGCGTGATGTCGTTCCGCAGCTCGTCCAGCGTGTAGCCGACCGCCAGCTTCGCCGCGATCTTCGCGATCGGAAAGCCCGTCGCCTTCGAGGCGAGCGCGGAGGACCGCGACACGCGCGGGTTCATCTCGATCACCACCATCCGCCCGGTCTCGGGATCGATGGAGAACTGAATGTTGGATCCGCCGGTCTCGACGCCGATCTCGCGGATCACCGCGAACGAGGCGTCGCGCA
Organism: Opitutaceae bacterium; assembly: GCA_035545515.1. GTDB lineage: Bacteria > Verrucomicrobiota > Verrucomicrobiia > Opitutales > Opitutaceae > ER46. Next base: position 19,615 of record DASZYH010000145.1, on the reverse strand, counting down.
TCACCTGGTATTCCTTGTCGGTCAGCGTCATCGCGGGCGCAACGGTGATCGAGTCGCCGGTGTGCACGCCCATCGGATCGAAATTCTCGATCGAGTAGATCACGACGCACTGGTCCTTGTGGTCGCGCATCACCTCCATCTCGTACTCCTTCCACCCGAGCAGGCACTCCTCGACCAGCACCTCGTGGACGGGCGAAAGCTCGAGCCCGTTGGAGACGATCCGGTCGAACTCCTCCTTGTTGTAGGCAATGCCGCCGCCCGAGCCGCCGAGGGTGAAGGACGGCCGGATGATGAGCGGAAACGTGTCGAGCACCTCGGCGGCCGCGAGCGCCTCGGCCATCGTCTTCACCGTCCGTGAACGCGCCACGTCCAGGCCGATCTTCAGCATGGCCTGCTTGAACAACTCCCGGTCTTCGCCCTTCGCGATCGCGTCGGGTTTCGCGCCGATCATCTCCACCCCGTACTTCTCCAGAATCCCCTGCTTGTGCAGGTCCATCGAGAGGTTCAGGGCGGTCTGCCCGCCCAGCGTCGGCAGCAGCGCGTCGGGTTTCTCGGTGGCGATGATCTTCTCGAGGAACGGAACCGTCAGCGGTTCGATGTACGTGACGTCCGCGAACTCCGGATCCGTCATGATCGTGGCCGGATTGGAGTTCACCAGGACGACCCGGTACCCCTCCTCCTTCAGCGCCTTACACGCCTGCGTGCCGGAGTAGTCGAACTCGCAGGCCTGCCCAATGACGATCGGGCCGGCGCCGATGATGAGGATGGTCTTCAGGTCGGAGCGTTTGGGCATGAGCGTGGATTTTGGCGAGGGTTGAGACCGGGCAAACGCTCCGCAAGCGGGAAAGAAGCGGATGACCCGCGAGCCCGGTTGCGGCGCACGGAACCCGCGAAAGAATCACCACTTGCATTGCCCCGTTCCGCGCTTCGCCCGCGGTTACGGGCGGGGGAGAGCCGCGGAAGGGACTCCGCACCCGACCCTTCCGGTTTGCCGGACTATCCCAGTTTGGCGACGTCGATGCCCAGCACCTTGGCCGCCGCCGCCTTGTCGCCCCGGCAGGCGTGCACGACCAGGTCGACGTACTGCTTCTCCTGGCCGGCGAGATATTCGGCCAGGGCCGGCCAGTGCTTCAGTTCGCGGAGCCGCAGCGGCAGCTGCTGGGAGGTGATCACGCGCGACTCGGTCGTCGCCGCCATCTTTGTCACGACCTGATACAGCTCCGTCAGATTTCCCGGCCAGTGGTAGGCGGTCAGGATCGACATCGCATCGTCGGTGAACTCGATCAGGTTCGAGTCGAACAGCGGATTGGCGGCCTGCGACGTGTAGTGCTTCACGAGCGCCTGGATGTCCTCGGCGCGGTCGCGCAGGGAGGGCATCTGCACCGGCAGCGATGCCACGCGGTAGAACAGCTCATCGTGAAACTTCCCCTCGTCGACCAGCTTCTCGAGGTCCTCCGTGGTGGTGCCGATCAGCCGGAAACCGTGCGCGGTGTTGCGCAGCACGCTCACGAGCTCCTTCTGCACCGGCATGCTGAGGCACTGGAGGTGCTGCAGGAACAGGGTCCCGCCCTTCGCCTGCTTCACCCACGCCCCGCCCTCCCCGTTCTGCCCGAGGAGCCCCTCGCGGAAATTGTTCTCGGAGCTGAGCGAGCAGTCGATCCGCACGAACGCCGTGTCCGGCGTGCCGCTCGCGCCGTGCAGGATCTCCGCGACGGCGGTCTTGCCCGTGCCGTTTTCGCCGACGAGCAGGACCGGCGTGCGGACGGTCGCGAGCTTCTTCACCTGGGCGATCAGCTTGGTGATCTTCGTCCCCTTTCCGATGAGCCGCGACTCGATGTCGTTGGCCTTCGCCCCGGGGGCCAGCCCGGCCGAGGCGCGCTCGGCCTGGAATTTCCGGAATTCGATCCCGCGACGCAGCGTCGCGATCAACTCATCGACCCGAAACGGCTTCTGGAGGTAATCGAACGCCCCGAACTTCAACGCCTGCACCGCGCTCTCGGTCGAGGCGTAGGCGGTCATGATGATCACCACCGCGTTCGGATCGTACAGCTTCAGCTGCTTGAGCAGCGTGATGCCGTCCATCGGCTTCATGTCGATGTCCGCCAGCACCAGGTCGTATTTTTCCGCCTTGTAGCGCACCAGCGCCTTTTCGCCGTCGGTGGCGAACGAGGTGCTGAATCCCGTGGGCTGGATGACGGCCTCGAGCATCTCGTGGATGGAGACGAGGTCGTCGACGATGAGGACGGAAGGCATTGAAGCGAGGGACGACGGTCCGGCAGCCGCAGGGCTTTGTCAATGAAGCGGAGCCCGCCGCCCTATTTCTGCAAGCCGCCGGCAACCGCGCCGAGTTCGAAGATCGGAAGGAACATCGCCATGACAATGCCGCCGACCACGACGCCGAGAAAGACGATCAGCAGCGGCTCGATCAGGGACGTGAGCGCCGCGACCGTCGCCTCGCACTCCACGTCGTAGAAATCGGCGATCTTGTTCATCATGCCGTCGACGTTGCCCGTGGACTCGCCCGCCTTGACCATGTGCTTCATCATCGGCGGGAAAAATTGATTCGAGGCGAGCACCTCGGAGACCTGGCCGCCCTGGCTGACGTGCTTGGCGATCTGCTCGCACGCATCCTCGATCTGCACCTTGCCGCTGGCGGACGACACGATCTCGAGCGTCCGCAGGATCGGCACGCCGGAACGAATCAGCGTCGCGTACGTGCGGCAGAACCGCGACAGCGCGATCTTGTGGATCAGGTTCCCGAAGATCGGCGCGCGCACGAGGAAATTGTCCTTCGACCGGCGGCCGTTCGGCGTGCTGACGAACTTGCCGACGATCCAGTACACGCCGTAGCAGCCGATGAGGATCGCCCACCACCACTTCTTCAGGAACGCGCTCAGGTCGATCAGGAACTGCGTCGGCGCCGGCAGCTTGGCGCCGAAGTCGGCGAACATCTGCGCGAACACCGGAATGACGAAGATGAGCAGCACGTTGACCAGCGCGATGGCGAGGCCGATGACCGCGATCGGGTAGGTCATCGCGGACTTCACCTTCTTCGTCAGCTTGACCGTGGATTCGAAGTAATGGGCGACCTTGCCGAGGATCTCCGCCAGCCCGCCGCTGGCCTCACCCGCCTCGACCATCGAGATGAACAGGCTGTTGAAGGATCTCGGAAACTTCTTCACCGCGGAGGAGAAGGAGTTGCCCTGCGAGATGTCGGTCCGCACATCGCGGATCACGATCCGGAAACACGCATCCTCCGTCTGGTCCTGGAGCGCCTCGAGGCATTGCACGAGCGGCAGACCGGCGGTGAGCAGGGACGAGAGCTGCTGCGTGAACATCGCCAGCTCGCCGAGCGGCAGCTTGTAGGTCTTCGCCTTCTTCTCGAGGGCCTTTTGCTTGGCCAGCGCCTGCGCGGCCTTGACGTTGCTTAGCTTCTTTTTCGCGGGGGCGGCACGCGAAGTGGGGGCCGGGCCGGGAGCGGCCGATGTGAGCAATGCCATGCGGCGAGACAAAGGCACCGCCCCATGGCTCGCAACCCGATTTCAGGCGGGCAGGCCGTAAAAAACTGGTGAGCTTCGCCGCGGAAAGGAACGTCCGGGCCGGGGGGCCGGAGGCGGTCGCACGCTCGATAACAATTGTTAGCGCAGCGAACGTATCCTCAACTGACGGCGCGCGCCCGACGCTGCCATCCTACCCCGCCAATGATGATGCGCCTGTTCCCTCGCTGGTTCGCCCTCGGTTGCACCTTGCTCGTCGCCACGGTCCGCTCCGGCTTCGCCCTTGGCGGCGACCGCTATGTGAATTTCGCGCCCACGGCCGGCGCCTTTCCGCTCTCGGTTCCCACCGGCAGCACCCCGGTGTGTGTCGACCCCGGTGACTATCCCGGCGTCGTCCGCGCGACCCATGACCTGCAGGCCGATCTGCGGCGCGTCACGGGCCGGACGCCGGCGGTCGTCGGCGCCATCCCGGCCTCGGCGCCGGCGGTCGTCGTCATCGGCACCATCGGGCACAGCGCCCTTGTCGCCGACCTGGTACGCCGCGGAAAACTCGATGTTTCTCCGGTGCGAGGCCAGTGGGAGTCGTGGGTCCGCGAAGTCGTCGATCATCCGTTTCCGGGGGTGGACCGGGCGCTCGTCATTGCCGGCAGCGACAAACGCGGCGCGATCTACGGCATTTACGACGTGTCGGAACAGATTGGCGTCTCGCCCTGGTACTGGTGGGACGACGTCACGCCCGACCACCACGACGCGCTTTATGTCCAGCCCGGCCGGTTCGTGCAGGGGCCGCCGTCGGTCAAATACCGCGGCATCTTTCTCAACGACGAGGCGCCCGATCTGACCAACTGGGTCGCCGCCAAATACGGTTACGCCCCCGTCCGGCAAAATCCCCCGGTACCGCACGGCATCGCCAACTACGGCCACGCCTTCTATGCGCGAATCTTCGAGGTGATGCTCCGGCTGCGCGCCAACTACCTCTGGCCGGCGATGTGGGACAACGCGTTCAACGAGGACGACCCGGAGAACGCCCGGCTCGCCGACGAATACGGCATCGTCATGGGCACCTCGCACCAGGAGCCGATGCTCCGGGCCCAGAAGGAATGGGACCGCCGTTACCTCCGGACCATCGGCACGTGGAACTACACGAAGGAACCGGATCTCCTCCAGCGGTTCTGGCGCGAGGGGATCCGCCGCAATCGCAATTACGAAAGCCTGATCACGATCGGCCTCCGCGGCGCCAACGACACGCCCATGGCGCCCGGCGGACCCGCCGCCAACCGCACCCTCCTGGAAAAAATCGTCGGCGTCCAACGCGACATCCTCCGCGAGGAGATGAACCCCGACGTGACCAAGGTCCCGCAGGTGTGGTGCCTCTACAAGGAGGTCCAGGATTTCTACGAGGACGGGATGCGCGCCCCCGACGATGTCACGCTCCTCTGGGCGGAGGACAACTGGGGCAACATCCGCCGGCTGCCGACGCAGGACGAGCGGAAGCGGAGCGGCGGGGCCGGCGTGTACTACCATTTCGATTACCACGGCGGCCCGCGCAACTACCAGTGGATCAATACCAATCCCCTGCCGAAGATCTGGGAGCAGATGTCCCTGGCGAAACGGTACGGCGCCGACCGGATCTGGATCGTCAACGTCGGGCACTTCAAGGGCTACGAGGTGCCGACCGAGTTCTTCCTCAACTACGCCTGGGACACGCACCGCTGGAACGCCGGCAACGTCGACGATTTCCTGACCCAGTGGGCCACGCGCGAGTTCGGACCGGCGCACGCCGCCGCGATCGCCGACATCGTCGCGAAATACGCCAAGTACAACGGCCGGCGGAAGCCCGAACTGCTCGCCCCCGACACCTACAGCCTGGTCTCCTATCGGGAGGCGCAACGGGTGGTGTTCGATTTTGACGCGATCGCCGCCCGCGCGGAGCGGCTGTACGCGGAGATGCCGCCGGCGAAACGCGACGCGTTCTACGAGCTCGTTCTCTTCCCCGCCAAGGCCTCCGCGCTCGTGAACAGACTCTATCTCGCCGCGGGCCGGAACGAGCTGTACGCGCGACAGGGGCGGGCCAGCGCGAACGCGCAGGCCGCCGAGGTGCACCGGCTTTTCGATGCCGACGTCGCGTTGATGGCGTATTTCAACCACGACTTTGCGGGCGGCCGTTGGGACCATTTCATGGACCAAACCCACCTGGGCTACACCACGTGGAAGGATCCTCCGCACAACTCACTCGCGGCGATCAAGCTCCAGTCGGTCAATCCGCCGGTTGCGGCCGGTCTGGGCGTGGCGGTCGAGGGTTCGCGGTCCTCCTGGCCCGGCGCGGAACCCGCCGCGGCGCTGCCGCAGTTCGACGCGGTCAACCAGCAGCGGCATTATCTCGAAGTGTACGACCGCGGCCAGACGCCCTTTGCCTTTTCCGTGCAGGCGAGTGCCCCGTGGGTTCGCCTGAGCACCTCCGGGGGCCAGGTCGGAGCGGACACCCGCGTGTGGGTGGAGATCGACTGGCAGCACGCCCCCGCCGGCGCCGCCAGCGCCGTCGTGACGGTGAGTGGCGCCGGCGCGAGCGTTCCGGTGCGGGTCGAGACGTTCCGGCCCGGCGTGACCCGCGACACCCTCCACGGGTTCGTCGAAGGTGATGGCGTCGTTTCCATCGAGCCGGAGCATTTCACCGGCAACGAGCCCGCCGGGGCAACGCAGTGGCTCCGGGTGGCCGACTACGGTCGCACGCTCTCGGGCATGCGCGCCGAGGCGCCGCCCTACGTGCCGCCGGCGGTGCCGGGCAAAGACTCCGCGAGCCTCGAGTACCGGATGTACCTGTTCTCGGCGGGGCCGGTCGACGTCACCGCCATCACCTCCCCTTCGCTGAATATCATGCCCGACCGGGGCCTGCGCTACGCGGTCTCGTTCGATGACCAGCCGCCGCAAATCGTCACGGTCGTGCCGCAGGGTTACCGCGCCCAAAATGGGAATCGCGACTGGGAGAAATCGGTCAGCGACAACGCGCGCTACACCCACTCGACCCACACCCTCGCTTCGCCGGGCTACCACACGCTCAAATTCTGGGTCGTCGATCCGGGGGTGGTGCTCCAGAAGATCGTCGTCAATCTGGGCGGCCTCCAACCCAGTTACCTCGGGCCGCCCGAAAGCTATCGCGGCGTTGCCGCGCGCTGATTCGACCTGGTTGGAACCGCGCCAGCCCGGGGGACGGCTGCTCGCCGGCGCCGGGTTGACCGGTGGCGCTTGGTGGTCAACCGTTCACCGCCGTGAACCTGCGCCACCTGGCCGAAATGGCGAAACTCTCCCCGTCCGCCGTGTCGCTGGCGCTCCGCGACAGTCCCAAGATTTCCGCCGCCACCCGCCAGCGGGTCCGCGCCCTGGCCGACAAGGTCGGTTACCAACCTGACGCCAAGGTGGCCGCGCTGATGCGGCACCTCCGGATGCCGCCCGCCGTCCGCCAGGCCGCCTGCTTCGGCGTCATCTCGTTCTACGACGCTCCCCGTCCCTGGGAGCAGTCGCAGCACCTGACTCTGATCTACGACGGCATGCGCCGGCGCGCGGCCGATCTGGGATACCGGCTCGAACCGCTGTGGCTGCGCGAACCGGGCATGACCTACCGACGGTTCCGCGGCATCCTCGACGCCCGCGGCATCGAGGGACTGCTCTGTTTCGGCAGCCCGAACGTCGACCAGGAGTTTCCCGACGAACTGGGCCACTCCGCGATCGTCACGGTCGGCCTCAGCATCCGGACGCCGCTGCATCGCGTCACCAGCCATTTCTACAACGATACGGTCGCCGTGCTGAACCGCGTGCACGAGCTTGGCTATCGGCGGCCCGGGTTGGTCGTCGGCCGCTACGAGGAAGTGCGCAGCGGACACGCCCACACCTCCGCCTATCTCGGCTGGTGCGAGCATCGCCTCGGACCGGGCCATGCGCTGCCGGTTCAACTCGTCGACCGCGTGGAGGCGGGGCCGCTGCTGGAATGGCTCCGGCGCCACCGTCCCGACGTCCTGGTGTTTGTCCATCTCTACGACGTGCTTCCCGATCTGCGCAGCGTGCTGCGCGCTAACCGGATCCGCGTTCCGGCCGAACTCGGCGTCGCCGTCCTGAGCCAGATCCTCGAAGACTCGGGCTTCTCCGGCCTCCAGCAGAACCAGCCGCTGATGGGCGCGTGGGCGGTCGAACTGCTGGTCGCCCGCCTCGCCCACCAGGACCTCGGGATCCCGGCCAACCCACGGATCGAACTGGTCGAGAGCCGGTGGGTCGACCACCGCTCGCTGCGCCGCCTGGACTAGTCAACAGTGCACCGCCGGCGCGATGGCGCAGGCATTTTCACCGCTCATTTTCCTCCCTTCACCCATGAAACTCGGGCTCGGTCTCTACCGGCACATGTTGACGCGCGAAAATTTCCAGTTCGCGCGCCAGGCGGGCGCCACCCACATCGTCGCGCACCTCGTGGATTATTTTCGCGGCGGCGCGCATGCGACGCGGGACGACCAACCCACCGGCACCGATTTCGGCTGGGGCCTGGCCGGCGATCCCGACCAGCTCTGGTCCGTCGGGGAACTGCGCCGGCTCCGGCAGGAGGTCGAGGACGCCGGGCTCACGCTGGAGGCGATCGAGAACTTCGACCCCGCCCACTGGCACGACATCCTGCTCGACGGGCCGAAGCGGGCGCAACACATCGAGAACGTCAGGACCATCATCCGGCGGCTCGGCGAGGCCGGCATCCCGATCATGGGCTACAATTTCAGCATCGCCGGCGTCGCCGGTCGCACCCGCGGCAACTATGCCCGCGGCGACGCGCCCTCCGTCGGGATGGAGGGGCCGTACGACGCCGCCCTGCCGAACGGGATGGTCTGGAACATGGTCTACGACGCGAACGCTCCGGCCGGGATCGTGCCGTCCGCGACCCCGGAACAGCTCTGGGATCGGCTCCGCCGTTTTCTCGACGACGTGCTGCCGGTCGCGGAGGCCGCGGGCGTGACCCTCGCCGCCCATCCCGACGACCCGCCGCTGCCGACCATCCGGCGCCAGCCGCGGCTGGTGTACCAGCCCGACCACTACCAGAAGCTCATCGATCTCAATCCGAGCCGCGCCAACGCGCTGGAGTTCTGCATCGGATCACTGGCCGAGATGACCGAAGGCGACGTCTACGAGGCGGTCGATCGCTACAGCCGGCAGCACCGGCTCGGCTACGTGCATTTCCGCAACGTCCGCGGGAAGGTGCCGACCTACAAGGAAACGTTCATCGACGACGGTGACGTCGACATGCTCCGCGTCCTGCAGATCCTCAAGCGCAACGGCTTCGAAGGCGTCCTGATTCCCGACCACACCCCCGCGATGTCGTGCGCCGCCCCGTGGCATGCCGGCATGGCCTACGCCATGGGTTACATGAAGGCCGCCATGAAAGTCGTCCTCACGTAAGCCCGGCACCGACCCGTTTCGTCCGTTTCCGTCGTTTCTACATTCGAAAGTTTGCCCGTTCCATGCCCGCCCGACTGCATATCGACCATCACGCGTGCGATGCCCCGGCCGGCACGTCGATCTTTGAACAGGCGGAGTCGATGGGGGTGCGCATTCCCACCTCGTGCCGGAAAAACGGCCGCTGCAAGGAATGTGTCGTCGAGGTCGCCGAGGGGATGGAACGGCTTTCCGCCCGGGTGCCGGCGGAATCCCATCTCCAGGGAAAATTCCGGCTCTCGTGCTGCGCGCGCATCACGGGGACGGACGGCGACATCCGGTGCCACACCATGCGGCGCGGCGCCATGCGCATCGAACGCCACGCGTTCGAACTGCCGGTCCAGCGCCGCTCCTGGTCACTCGACCCCGCGGTGACGCGCGACGGCGACCGCATCCTGCTCGACGGCGTCGAAATCGATCGCGGCACCGGACCGCTGCACGGGCTCGCGATCGACCTGGGGACTACCACCGTCGTGCTGCGGCTGCTGAACCTCGAAACCGGCGAGGTCGTCGCCGACGCCTCGTTCGAAAACCCCCAGCGGTTCGGCGGGTCCGACGTGATGTCGCGAATCCATTACGACACGCTCGACAAGACGCGCGTGCTCCAGCGCACGCTCGCCGGCTACCTCGGCCGGACGATCGAGGAACTGCCCGTCGACCCGAAATCGATTTACGAGGTGGTCATCGCCGGCAATTCGACGATGCGCGACCTGTTCTTCCGGCTCTCGGTTTATCCGATCGGCCAGAGTCCGTACCAGTCCCAGACCGAACTGGACGTGGCGGCCGGCACGCGGACCACGACCAGCCTCACGGAATCGCCGGCTCGGCTGGGATTGCCGATTCATCCGCGCGGCCGGGTCCACGGTTTGCCCATCATCAGCGGGCATGTCGGCGCCGATGCCGCCGCCTGCATGCTCGCGATCGACCTCGCGCACGAGGAGCGCGTGGTCGCGATGATGGACATCGGCACCAACACGGAATTGATCGTCGGCAACCGGCACCGGGTGCTTGCGGCCTCCTGTCCGGCCGGACCGGCGTTCGAGGGCGGCCAGATCACGTTCGGCATGCCGGCGCTGCCCGGCGCCATCGAGAAGGTATCGATCGCCGACGACGGTTCCGTTGCCGCCACGGTGATCGGCGCGGAGGCGGCCGAGGGCATCTGCGGGTCGGGTCTCGTTGATCTGCTGAGCGAATTGCTCCGGACCGGCCGGATGAACGCGCTCGGCCGGTTCGAGGACGGCTCGGCCGAGTTTGTCGTCGATCCATCCGCCGATCCGCCGGTCACGTTCAGTGAAGCCGACATCAACGCGCTCGCCCAGGCCAAGGGTGCCAACGTGGCCGGCCTGCGGATCGTGGTCGGCGAATACGGCATCCCATTCACGGGCATCGACGCCTTCTATCTTGCCGGCGGATTCGGCCGGCACCTGAACATCGAGTCTTCCCGGCGGATCGGCCTCATCCCCAACCTGGACGACTCCCGCATCCTGCAGGTCGGCAACGCCTCGGTCGAGGGAGCCTGCATCGCCCTGCTCTCGCGCACGAAACGCGCCGAACTCGAGGACCTGGTGAAGCGGGTCCAGCACTGCCGCCTCGAAACCCACCCCGGATTCTTCGACGTTTTCGTCGAGGGGTGCCAGTTCTCACCGGTCGACGTCGCGATCGACCGTCAACCCACCTAGCGATGCGCGAACAGGTCGTCACCACTCCCGCGATCGACGTGGCGGAGACGGAATTCCACCGGCTGCTCGGGTACCCTCGCGGACACGTCCCGGGCGAACGCTCGCGCGAGCTGTCGGCCGGCGCCCGGGATTGGTATGCGCGGCGGGGGCGGCCGTGGGTGTATCGGCGCGAGTTGGAGATCCAGCTCGTCAACGGATCGCTGCTGGTCGACCGCCAGCCGTTCCACTCGGCGGCGCTGCGCGATCACCTGCGCGCCGCCGGCGCCGGCCGCGCGGTGCTGTTCGCCGCCAGCGCGGGCGTCGAGTACGAGGAGGAGGCGCGACGGCTCTGGCAGGATGCGAAGCCCGACGAATACTTTTTCCTCGAAACCTATGCCGCCGCCGTGGTCGAGCACCTCGTCGCGGCCACCAACGGCCGGGTTTGTGCGCAGGCCGAGGCGGACGGGTTTTCCGCGATTCCCCATTACAGTCCCGGCTACGACGGCTGGGATGTCGCCGAGCAGAACGCCTTGTTTGACCTGCTTCAGGCCGGCCGGACCGAGCCGCTACCCGGGCCGCTGGACGTGCTGCCGAGCGGCATGCTGAAACCGAAGAAATCACTTCTCGGGATCATCGGGCTGGCCGCTCGCATGCCCGGGGCGCGTCCGGCGGCCGCCGTGCCGTGCCTCGCGTGCTCGCTTTCCTCCTGCCAGTTCCGCCGCGCGCCCTATCGTCACGCGCCGGGCAGGACCTCCGACAGCGCAGCGCGCAGCAATGGCTTGGACGTCGGGGTCCCCACCTACTCCGTCAACCCGCGCGCGCTGCAGAAGTGGTCCCGGGAACGGGTCCGTTTCGAGACGCACGAGGGAGGGGAGATCGTCGCCTGGTTCCGGTTCGACGGCACGACCTGCTCGAACATGGGGCGCCCGCTCGCCTTCGACTATCGGGTCGTTCTCCGCCCACCCGCCTCGTCGGCGGTCGACGCCGGCGCGCGCCCCTCGTTCCTCATCGCGGAAACCGACTGTCGGCCGGTCGCCGGCGACGAAGGGCACCGGTTCATGTGCGAATATCTGCGGGATGCGGAAGGGCTCATGGCCGCTATCGCCACCCCGCCGCCGCTGCTCGGCCGGCCGCTGGACGATGTCCTCACCTGGCGGCGCACGACGGCATCCACGGGTTGCCATTGCGATGCCGACAGCCGGGCGCACAAATGGGGCCTGGCGCTCGAGGCGATCCATTTCGCGCTGGCCAGCCACCCGCCGCTACCGGGCCAACTCCACGTCGCCAACGCGCGCTAGTCACCGCTCTTCCCCTCGTTCACCCCACCTCGAATTCCCATGTTGAAACTCTGCGACATCAATTCCGCGGCGAAGGACAAGCTGCCGCCCGCCGCCCCCGACAAGTCTGGCATTGGCGTCCACTACATCGATGCCTTCGTCGCCCCGATGAACGTCGCGCTGCCCGATGGCGTCCGCGTTTCCTGCAAACGGAAAGGCCTCAAGCTGACCCTTCGTGTTGGCACCAAGAAAGGCGACGGCCTGATGCGCCGGCTGCAGGTCAGCCGCGATCCGCAGGTGATGCTCCGCGCCGCGCTCCAGGAGGCCGCGAACGCCGCCGGCGTCGGTCTCGAGCTCACCGACACCGAGATTCTGATCACCCCCTGATTCCTTCCCCTATGAAACCTGAACAATGGGCCGTCTTCAAAAAGGCCGCGCGCCTCGAAAAATTGGACCAGATCCCGCTGGCGCTGATCATCGACAGCCCCTGGATCCCCGGCTACGTCGGCGTCAAGCACCTCGATTTCTTCCTCGATCCGGAGGTCTGGTTCCAGTCGCACCACAAGATCCACCGCGAGTTCCCCGACATCACCTTCATTCCCGGCTGGTGGATGGAGTACGGGATGGCCGCCGAGCCGTCGGTCCTCGGCGCGAAGATCAAGTTCTGGCAGGACAACACCCCGAGCGAATACGCGATGCTCTTCAATCTCGAGGACGTCGACAAGCTGCCGGAGTACGAGGTCGAGGCCGATGCTTTCATGGCCCTCACGCTGCACCGGATCCGAATGCAGAAACAGCGCGTCTGGGACACGGGTGAGATCATGCCGATCGTGACGTCGCGCGGTCCGATGTGCACCGCCGGTTTCGCGCGCGGCACGACCGAGCTGATGATCGACCTGGTCGAGAAACCGGAGCTCGCCCACAAGCTGCTCGATCTCTGCACGCGCGTGATCATCGACTGGCTCAAGGCGCAGGCGAAGGCCTACGGGCGCGATATCGAGGGCATCTTCCTCCTCGACGACATCGTCGGCTTCGTGAACGAGGAGCACTACCTGGAGTTCTGCCACCCGTACCTCAAGCGGATCTGCGACGCGTTCCCGAAGGACTGGGTCAAGATCTACCACAACGACGCCGATGTGGAGGCCTGTCTCGAACATCTCCCCGACGTCGGCTTCAACGTTCTCAACTGGGGCAAGCAAACCGACATCGCCGATGTGAAGGCGCGTGTCGGCGACCGGATGTGCCTGATGGGAAACGTGAATCCGCTCGAGGTGGGCGTCCGCGGCACGCCCGAGGAGGTTCGCGCGGCCACGCTCGACGTCCTCGAGAAGGGTGGCGATCGTGGAATGATCCTCTCCGTCGGCGGTGGCACAAGTCCCGGCATGCCGCGCGCCAACATTGTCGCCATGCAGCAGGCCCTCGCCGAATTCAACCGGGCCCATTTTGGGAAAAGCTGAAACGCTGAAATCCTGAAACACTGAAACGGGAAGCCGGGCGTACGTCGCCCGACGTTTCCCGCTTTTCGCTCCCACCTTTCCCTGACCCCACGTCTCCCAATTCCCCCATTCCCATGCCCGACTACGCGTTGATGAACCAGTACCTCTACGAGGGCAAAGCCAAGGAGGTCGAACAGATGACCAAGGACGCCCTCGCCGAGGGACGTTCCGTCAAGGAAGTCCTGGAGGAAGGCCTGATCGCCGGCATGAGCGTCGTCGGCGAGGACTTCAAACACAACATCCTCTACGTGCCCGAGGTCCTGATCGCCGCCCGCGCGATGAAGGCCGGCATGGCGATCCTGAAACCGCTGCTTTCGGCGCATGGCGAGGACACCTCGTCAACCGGCCGGTTGCTGATGGGCACCGTCCGCGGCGACCTCCACGACATCGGCAAGAACCTCGTCTGCATGATGGCCGAGGGCGCCGGGTTTCAGGTGAAGGACATCGGCGTCGACCAGAGCATCGAGAAATTCCAGGCCGCCGCCGCCGAGTTCAAGCCGGACATCATCGGCATGAGCGCGCTTCTGACCACGACGATGACCTACATGAAGGTCGTGATCGATGGCTTCCGCGCGCAGGGCAGCGGGGTGAAATTCGCGATCGGCGGAGCGCCGATCAGCCAGATGTTTGCCGACGAGGTCGGCGCCGATGGTTACGGCGCCGACGCCTCGAGTGCCGTCGACCTGTTCCTGTACCTCGTCGGCAAGGGCCCCGCCCCCGCGGTGTCGGTGAAGAAAGGCGTGACGGTGCACGCGCCCGCCGCCGCTGCCCAGCGCCCGGCCAACTCGACGTCGAAATACCAGATTCTCTACTGGCAGAACCTTCCCTCCGGCCTCAAGGCGTGGGACGATTTCGAGGAGATCAAGATCGACCTGCCGGGCCGGTTCGCCGAGCGCATCGACGCCGAGGCCATGCGGCTCGGGCTCGGCAAGGGCGATGACTACATCGCACAGCTCCGCTGGGGCGACGAACAGGAACGTCCCGGCGCCCCGAAGGACGTCGTCGCCGCCCTCCAAAAGGAGCTCGAGTCCCGGCTCGGCTAGCGCCCCGCGGGCACCCCCTCAACCGGCGGTCCCGCCTTTGTCACTCTCGCCTTCAACTTCAGATGCTCACGCTGCGCGAACGCCTCGATGACGGCTCCCGGTTCCTGATCGGAACCGAGCTCGTTTCGGTGCGCGGCGGCATGGGCGAGCGCAGTGCCGTCAAGGCCCGCGATTTCGCCAACGAGCTCATCGCCTGTCCGGACATCGACTGGGTTTCCATCACGGATAACGCCGGCGGCAATCCGCAGCTCGCCCCGACGGCGCTCGGAAAACCGATCCTCTACGCGGGAAAGGAGGTCGTGATCCATCTCACGTGCAAGGATCTCAATCGAAACGGCCTCGAGAGCGAGGCGTGGCTCCTGCACAGCGAGGGCTTCCACAACATCCTCGCCATGACGGGCGACTATCCCGTCGCCGGGGCCGGCGGAATGGCGAAGCCGGTGTTCGACATCGACTCGGTCGGACTGATTTCGCTCCTGAGCCAGATGAACCGGGGCTTCGATCCGAACGATGCCCGCAGCAATGGCCGGCGGGCGCGCTTCGAACAGACGAACTTCCTCGTGGGCGCGGTCACCACCAATTTCAAGCTCCACGAGGGCGAGGTGATGCCCCAGTACGCGAAGCTCGCCGCCAAGATCGCCAGCGGCGCCCGGTTCATCATCAACCAGATTGGGTTCGACGCCCGCAAGATGTCGGAACTGCGCGCGTACATGACCACGCACGGGCTGGGCGGCACGCCGCTCATCGGCAACGTCTACCTGCTCAGCGCCCGCGTGGCACAGCTGTTCCACGAGGGCCGGATTCCGGGCGTCGTCGTCACCCGCGAACTCCGCGACCTCTGCCTGAAACAGGCGGAATCGCCGGACAACGGAAAGGCGTTCTTCACCGAGCTCGCCGCCCGGCAGATCGCCATTTATCGCGGGCTCGGCTACCGCGGCGCCTACCTCGGGGGCGTTCACAATTTCGACGCGATCGAGAAGATTCTCGCGATCGAGCGGTCATTTCGACCCGACGACTGGAAACAGTTCGCCCGCGAACTGCAGTTCTCCCGGGCGGGCGAATTCTACGCCTACGCCGGCGACCCCGCGACGGGGCTCGCGGATCCATCCCGCGAGGCGGAGCGACCGGCGCGGCGTTCGGCTCACGTCACGCCGTTGTACCATTTCTCGAAATGGGCGCATCACGCGATGTTCACCCCCGATGCCGTCGTGAGCCGCTGGGGAGCGAAGGTCTGCGGCTCGGCCGCCGATCCCCTGCAGGGCCCGGCGCCGCTGCGCCTGACCGAGAAACTCAGCAAGGCCGCTCTTTTTCACTGCCGCGACTGCGGCGACTGCTCGCTCCCGGAAATCGCCTTCCTGTGTCCGGAGTCACAGTGCGCGAAGAACCAGCGCAACGGCCCGTGCGGCGGCACGCGGGACGGTCGCTGCGAAGTCGACGGCTTTGGCGACTGCATCTGGCTGCGCGCATACGAGCGGTTGAAGCACGATGGCCGCGAAGCCTCGCTCCTGGCCCATGCGCCGGTCGTGCAAAACCAGGCGCTGCGTGGCACGTCGTCGTGGGCCAATACCTGGCTCGGACGGGATCATTTCGCGAAGCCCGGGAGCGCGACCCGCGACCCCTGAGAGTTGGGATGTGGCAGTTGGCGAGTTGGTCCCACCAACAACTGTCCCACTCCGCCGCACCACCCAACTACCAACTACAAACTACCAACTACTCGGTCGGTCGCCCCCCCGGGACAACCAACACCAACTCACCAACAACCAACGCCATCCCCATGCCCGCCCCCGCCCTGAACCTCATCGGCGAGTTGATGAACAACTCGTATGCCCGCGCGCGAAACGCGTTCACCGCGCGCAGCGTGAAGGACTACCAGACGCTCGCCAGAGTCCAGGCCGACCTCGGGGTGCGCTATCTGACGCTGAACCTGGATGGCACGCAGCGGATCCAGGTGAAGATGGAGGAGATGCTCGCGTTTCTGCCGGATGTGATTCCCGCGATCCAGGAGGTCACGTCCGTCCCGATCAGTTTCGACAATCCGTCCGTCAAGTACCACGAGGTCGCGCTCCGACATTATGACGTCCGGAAGAGCGGTCCGCCGATCCTGAACTCGATCGCCGCGTCGCGCACCCATCTGGATGCGATGGTCGAGCTCGTCGCCTCCCATGACACGAACGTGATCATCATGGCGTCCGAACACTTCGTCGCCGGCGGCACCTCCCAATGCCTCCACGCGCGGGACTCCCATGCTGCGGCGCGTCACTTCGTCGAGCTGCTCACGACGAAGGGCAAACGCCGTCGCGACCAGATCATCATCGATCCGGGCCTCGCGCCGGTTGGCGCCGACACGTATGGGCTCGTGAACATCGGGCTCGATGCGATGCGGTTGATCGGCACGGATCCGGACTTGAAGGGTGTCCACTTTGTCGTGGGTCTCTCGAATTTTGCGTGGGGGACACCCAAGGGTGTGCGCGAGCAGCTCGAGAATGCGTACCTCACGCTCGGCATGGAGGTGGGCCTCGACTACGCGCTCGCCAACCCGGAGAAGTCACCCGGTCCGCTCCCGCCCGATCATCCGATGGTCGCGAAACTCCGCGCCGCGCTCGAACAGGGCCGCGCCGCCGACGGAGAATCGCAGGAAACGGCCGGCTTTCGCCAGGCGGAGGCCATCATGGCCATCTGCGCCGAATCCGAACCCGCCGACGCGTGAAGCCGGATTCCCGAGTCGACCGCCAAGAGCATGCGACGATGGCGGCCAAGGGACTGGCCGCCCTGCCGACGGGCTTTTGGTAGGGCACGGAGTCCCTTCCCGCGCCACCCCCGCCTGTCGCGCATCCTCTTCCCGTTCAGTCTCACCCTCACCGTCATTTTCTGGTGCCATCCTCGAACCCCTCTTCCCTCCCCGCGATTCCGGCGGCGACGGCCGGCGCGCCCGTTTGGCTCCGCGTCGGCACCTTGCTTGACGGCACGAGCACGACACCGGTCCGCGATGCCCACGTCGTCTATGACGCCGGCTCGATCCGCTTTGTCGGCGCCGGCGACCGCACCCCGCCTGCGACGCTGCTGCGACCGGGACAAACGGCGCCCGACGTCCACGCGCGGGATGCCACGTTGCTGCCGGGGTTGATCGAGGCGCACGCGCACCTGTTTCTCGAAGGTGGGGAACTCGACGCCGCCAAACGCGCCGCATACCTGAAGCAATCGGCCGGGGAACTGCTGGCGTCCGCGCGCGACCGTCTCGCACGGCTCGTCCGCTTCGGCATCGCCGGAGTCCGCGACGCGGGTGACAAGGACGGCGTCGGCCTCGCCCTCAGCCGCCTTTACCGCGACGCGGACCGGCCACTCATGCCGTACCTCGAAAGTCCGGGGGCGGCGATCCATCACCGCGGTCGCTACGGTGGGTTCATGGCCGACCCGATCGAGAATCATGCGTCGGCCCGCGATTGCGTGGCGGCGCGCGTCACCGCCGGCGCCGACCGGATCAAGCTCATCCCCACCGGGATCATCAACTTCAAGCAGGCGGCGGTGACCAGCGAGCCGCAGATGACCACGGAGGAGGTCGCGGCGATCGTCGCCGCCGCAAGATCGTTCGACCGCCAGACGTTCGCCCATGCGTCCGGGGATACCGGCATCGACCGTGCGATCGACGGCGGGGTGGACTCGATTGAGCACGGCTTCTTCGTGCGCGACGATCAACTCGCCAAGCTGCGCGATCGACAGACCGCCTGGGTTCCGACATTCGCCCCGGTGCAGCGGCAGATCGATCACGCGGACATCATGGGCTGGGACGCGACGATCGTGGCGAACCTTCGGGGCATTCTCGATCGGCACGCGGCCAGTCTGGTTCGGGCCCACGCCATGGGTGTCCTGATCGTCGCGGGCAGCGATGCCGGCTCGTACGGCGTCGCCCACGCCACCGGGTTCCTGTACGAACTTGAACTCATGGAACGCGCGGGGCTGCCGTCGATCGCCGTCATCAACGCCGCCACCGGAGTCGGCGCGGGGCGCTTCGCCTACCGCGAGCCGCTCGGCCGGATCGCGCCCGGGTCCCGCAGCCGGTTCATCGTCACGCCATACTCACCGCTCACGACCATTTCCAACCTTCGCAAGGCGCGCACCGTCGTTTTTGACGGGGCCGTTTTGTCTGCCGATGAGTCGTTTAGCGATCGTGGGCTTTGAGATGAGGGGGAGTTGGGAATTTGTAGTTGGTAGTTCGTGATTGGTTCTGGTCGTGAGTGGCTGCAATCGCACGTGAGGTAATGCGCCGTACTTTGGTTCCTGGCCAACACGCGCGCTAGGGCAGCACCCAAATACCAATTACAAAATACCAACTACCAATTCCCAAAACTCCCAAACCCACCTTCCGCATTTCAATGTTTCCGCATTTCGCCATTTCAGCTTTTCTCTGACCATGCCTCTCCTCCACGAAATCGCCCGCCAACGCCCGCTCGTCGGCGATGGCGCCATGGGCACGCAACTGATGCTCGCCGGGCTCGAACAGGGTTCCTGCGGTGAAGCCTGGAACCTCAGCCATCCGGACCGCGTGCTGGCGATCCAGCGCCGTTATGCCGAGGCCGGTGCCGACTGCATCATCACAAACACCTTTGGCGCCAGCCGAATCATGCTGACGCGGCACGGACATGAGAAGGACCTCGCCGCGATCAATCGCGCCGGCGCTGAAATCACCCGTCAGGCCTTTGGCGGAAAGCCCGGTTTCGTGCTCGGCGATATCGGTCCGCTCGGCGCCATCCTCGAACCTTACGGGGATCTCCCGCTCGCGGACGCCCAGGCCGCACTGGAGGAGCAGGCGAAGGCCCTCGTCGCCGGCGGCGTCGACGCCATCATCATCGAAACCCAGACCTCGCTCGAGGAACTCGGGCTTGCGATTGATGCGGCCAAGGCGGCCGGCGCGCCCTGCGTCATCGGCTCGCTCGCGTACGATCTCTCCACCGATGGCACGTTCTACAAGACGATGATGGGCGTCGGGCCGGAGGAGGCCGCCGAGTTCATCGCCAGCCGGGGCGCGCACATCGTGGCGCTCAACTGCGGCACGGGGATGGACATGGTCGGCGCCGCAAAGGTGGCCCGCATTTACCGCGAGCATTCCGACTTGCCGATCATGGTGCAGCCGAACGCCGGTCTGCCCGTCCTCGAAAACATGAAGGCGGTGTACAAGCAGCTTCC
>DASZYH010000144.1:0-32673 GCA_035545515.1 Opitutaceae bacterium | reverse complement strand
CCGATCTCAACAAGGTGGTCGTCGACAAGATTCCCGTCCATTACAACATCGGTCACCTGGTCGTCGCCGGCGGCGACGCAGTGCATCCCTACGGCAAATGGATGATCGCGATGAACAAGATGTCCAAGGGGCGCCACCTCTCGGTCGGTCCCGACCAGCCCGAGGACAGCGAACTGATCGACATCAGTGGTCACAAGATGAAGGAGCTCTACGAGACCTTCACCGAACCGGAGCCGCACTTCGCGCAGATCCTGAAGGCCGACGCGATCAAACCGATCGAGGTCTACCCGAAGGACGAAAATCATGATCCGAACGCGGTTTGGGACGCGAAGGACGCGGGCCAAACCCGGCATGGGAATGTCGTCGACGTGAAGATCGCGGCGATCCGCAGTCACTACACGCCCGATCGGATCGATGCGCAGGTCGGCGACACCGTGGTGGTTCACATCACCAACCTCGAGCAGTCGCCGAACATGATCCACGGGTTCGGGGTGGTGGAACAGAACGTCAACCTGATCATTGCGCCCGGGGAAACGAAGACCGTCACGATGAAGATGACGAAGCCGGGGGTATTCCCGTTCTACTGCACAAAATTCTGCTCGGCGCTCCACCAGGAGATGCAGGGCTATCTGGCCGTGAAGCCCGCGTCCACGGTCGCCGATGCGAAATGAATGCGGCGCTTCCTCATGACTACCCCGCCGCGGTCGAAGGCGACCGCGGCGGTTTCCGCCCCCGGGCGGGGGTCGCGGGTTTCCTGCGCCGCGAGCATGTGTTCCTGCGGCGGGCGCTGAACCTCCGCTCCCGGATCCTGCTCCTGCTGGCGGCGGGCGTGATGGCGGTGGCGGTGTTCCTGCCGCTTTGGCAGATCACGCTGGTCGCGCCGCAGTACCCCGAGGGGCTTCGGCTGCACATCTACGCCTACCAGCTCGTCGGCGGGCACGCCGGCCAGGACGTCTTCGAAATCAACACGCTCAACCACTACATCGGGATGCATCCGATCGAGCAGTCGGACTTCGTCGAGATGAAGTGGATGCCGTTTGCCTTTGGGATTTTTGCGCTCCTGGCGCTCCGGGCCGCGTTTGTGGGCAAGATGGTCAGCCTGATCGACCTCACCGTGCTGGTGACGTATTTCGGCGCCTTCTCGATCGGGAACTTCGCGTACCGGCTTTACAGCTACGGTCACAACCTCGATCCGCACGCCCCGATCCGGATCCAGCCGTTCACGCCCGTCGTGATCGGCAGCCAGCAGATCGCGAACTTTGTCCAGTCGAGCCTGCCGCATTCCGGCGCGGTCCTGCTGGGCGTGTTCCCGCTGCTGGTGATCGCCGCGATGTGGTGTTCGCGGAAGGAAGAGCCGTGACCCGCCGCGATCCAAACGGTGCCTGTGTCGGTTGTAGGCGGGGTGACCTCACCCCGCGAGGCGAAGCGGCCGCGTGCATCCGCGGGGTGGGATCACCCCGCCTTCATCAGACCACCGGGGTTCGCGGGTTCAGGCTATCCCGGCGGCATCAGGGCAGCTTCGGTCTGTGGGTCGCGGCTGTCCTGTCGGCGCTCTGGTTCACCGGGGCGATCCGCGCCGCGACGTCCGGCGACGTCCTTCGCGCCGAGATCGCCGCCGCGGCGCCCGGAGCGACGATCCACGTGCCCGCCGGCCGGTATGCGGGGCCATTCATCCTCGACCGGCCGATCCACCTCATCGGCGCGCCCGGCGCCGCCCTCGAAGGCAACCACACCGGCAACGTCGTCTCGGTCCGCGCGGCCGACGTGGAAATCGCCGGGTTTGTGATCCGCGGTTCCGGCCGCGATTTGCTGGCGGACAACGCGGCGATCCACGTGAGCGGCGACCGCGCGATCATTCGCGACAATCACATTTTCGACATGTTGCACGGGATCTACGTGAAGCGGGCCAACGACTGCCGCATTGTCAGGAACGTGATCATCGGAGACGGCGTCGTCGGCGACGAGATCACCGATCCCGTGATCAGCGGGATGAAGGCCGGCGATGCCGCCAGCGGCGAGATGTGCGGCGCGCCGCTGGCAATCGATCGCCGCGGCAACGGCATCCACCTTTGGAACTCGTCCGGGCACCTCATCGAGGGAAACACGATCGAGGGCACGCGCGATGGGGCGTACTTCTCGTTCACCAACCACACCGTCGTCCGTGACAACACGATCACGCGGGTGCGGTACGGGCTGCACTACATGTATTCCGACGACAACACGTTCGAGCGAAACCGGTTTTCGGAAAATGCGGCGGGCGCCGCGCTCATGTACTCGAATCGCCTCGTGCTGCGGAAAAACCGGTTCGTGGGCAACAACACCCAGCGGGCGTACGGATTGCTGCTGCAGTCGATCGACGACACCCGGATCGAGGACAATGTGATCTCCGGTAACACGCTCGGGTTGTACCTGGAGAACGCGAACCGCGACACGATCAGCGGCAATCGGATCGAGGCCAATTACGTCGGAATCCGGGTCAGCGACAGCAGTTCCGACGCGCTCTTCTTCGGGAATGTGTTTGCCGGCAACATCCATCCCGTCGAGACGAACGGCGGCGGAGGCACCAACCTGTGGGCCGTCGCCGGCCGCGGCAATTTCTGGGACGATGCCGAGCGGCTCGACCTCAACCACGACGGCATCGCTGACCTGCCGCACCGCGAGCCGGATCTCTTCGGCGCGACGCGGCGCGAATTTCCGGCGATCGGGCTGCTCTCGGAAAGTCCCGGCGAAAGGCTGCTGCGTTGGATCGAAAGCCGGCTCGCCCTGCCGGGCATCCCCGGCGTGACCGACCCGCGCCCCCTCGCCAACCCGTGACCGGGATTCGGCGCAGCGATGAAACCACAAATCGAAAATTCCATGATCACCTGTCGGGACGTGAAGAAATCATTCGGCCGGCGCGCGGTACTGGCCGGGCTGGATCTGGCCGTGGAACCCGGTGACATCACGCTGATAGTCGGCGCGAACGGCGCCGGGAAGACGACGACACTGCGCCTGCTGGCGGGGCTCGCCGAACCGGATGCCGGGACGATCACGATCGGCGGTCGGGACCTGCGCCGCGAGCGACGTGCGGCCCTGGCGAACCTCTCGTTTCTGCCGCAAGCGCCGCGATTTCACCCGCGGCTGACCGCGCGGCAGGTGGTCCGGTTCTACGGCGAGCTGCGCGGGCGCGACCACGGCGCGACCGAGGCAGCACTCGAACGCTGGGGGCTGACCGAATCCGCGCGGACCCCGACGGGTAAATTATCGGGCGGACTGCGGCAGCGGCTCGCGCTGGCGGTGTTCGATCTGGCGGACACGCCGGTCCGGCTGCTCGACGAGCCGGGATTGAGCCTCGACCCGGAGTGGCGCGAGCGGCTGCAGGCATTTCTGGTGGCGGAGGCGCACCGCGGTCGCACGGTGCTGGTGGCTACTCATCTGCTCGGCGAATGGGAGAACCGGGTCACGCGTTGCGTGCTGGTCGAGAACGGGCGTTGTGCGGGCGACCTTTCGCCGCAGCGACTGCGTGACACGTTTTTCGGAGTGGAGCGACTGGCCGTACCGACCGGTCAATCGATGGAGGCCTGCGGATGAATATTCCTTCCTTTTGGGTGATGGTTCGGGCGGGGGCGGGGCGTGAGTGGCTCAGCCACCGGCTGAACCGGTTTCTTTACGCGCATCTGCTGCTCTGCGGCGCCGCCGGTCTCCTGCCGCTCCTGACGCCGGGTGACGCACTGGCGCGGGGTGCGGCGTGGTGGTTGCTGCACGCAGTTTTGTACGCGATTTCGCTTTCGGCGCTCCTCCTCGGGCTCAGCTCCGCCCATGCGGAAACGGAGGAGTTCACCTGGCTGCTGGGGCAGCCGGGCGGCATTGGTCCGTGGCTGGCGGGCAAGGCGGCGGCGCTCGCGATGCTTGTCGCGTTGTCTTCGGCGTTGCTGGTCATTCCGACGATCGTGGCCGGAGCCGGTTCAGCCGAACTCGCGCTGGCCGGCGTCGGTGCCGCCGGGATTGGGGTGACGTGTGCGCTCGCCGGGCTTGCTCTCGGTTTCTGGGTCCGGGACAGCGTGCGCGGACTGATCACCGCGCTGGCGATCTGGTTCCTGATTCTCTTCGGCACGGACTTCGTGCTGCTGGGCATCGCGGGCGATCCGGGGGTGCAGGCGCATCCCGACCTCTGGGTGGCGCCGCTGATGCTGAATCCGCTCGATGCGTACCGGATCACCGTGCTGTTCGTGGTCGAGCGGGCGGCGTTCACGGGATTTGCCACCGGCAACCTGACGGCGTGGTGGGTGGGCCATGCTGCATTTTGGCTCACGCTGCTCCTCGCCGCTTGGATCGCCGCGTCGTCGACCCTGGCGTGGCTCGGAGCCCGCCGGCGGCTGGATTGACGGTCGGTTTCCTGTAGGGCGGGGGCGCCGACCCCGCCACTGCCTGGTGAGGGTGTCGTGCGCAGATCGGCCGCGCCTTCAAAGTTGCCGCGCGCACGTCAAACGGGCGCCTGCTGGATGAGTCGGCGGTTCCAGGGCGCACTCGCTATACACTGCCGAATTCCGCGTGACGCGGCTGATATTGCGGAACAACGTTGGGGAGGTTCGGGTTATAGTTTAGCTTCACTCCTATGAATATACGGTCCTCGGTGTTGTGCGCCGGTCTGCTCGTTGGTGCTCCCGGCTTTTGTCAGACGCCGGTGGTCGCTTATGGAACGTCAGTTGTCCAGACGGCGTCGATCAAACTTGGGCCAATCTTGATCGGTTTGCCGATTATTCCACTGCCACCACGTTCGCCGTATACGATCGCGCCAGGCAGCCACCTGCAGATTGTCGCGTATGATTTTGGATACGCCAATCCCGTCGCCACGTGGTATAAGAACGGGAAGGTGCTACCGGGGAACTCACTGACGCTGGACATTCCCTCGGCCAGCTCGGCTGACACGGGTAGCTATTCGGCGATGGTGAGTCCCGGTGGTGATGCGGGGTCCGGAAACGCGAGTTCGGCCACGGACAGTGCGATGGTGGTTGTCGCCCTTCCGGGGCAGCGGCTGATAAATTTCTCGAGCCTGGCTCGAATCGATCCAACACACCCTTCGCTTTTGAACAGCTTCGTCGTTGATCCGGGTCCCGCCGGCACCTGGTTGGTGATTCGCGCCGTCGGCCCGGCTCTGGCAACCTTCGGGGTCACCGATCCGCTGGCGGCGCCACAGTTGCGCGTGGTCGACAGCACAGGAAGGCTCTTTCTGCCGTGGCAACCTGGGGTGATTATGTTCCCGGTGTCCGGGCTTGCCTCCCACGCCCAGGCGCCAGGTGCGTTTCCATTGCCCGATGGAAGCAACGATGTGTCGGAGCTCTTCTATCTGCCCGCCGGCGCGTACACGGCTGAACTCACATCAGCAGACGGAAGCTCGGGCACCGCGTTGTTGGAAATTTACCAGCTCGGGCAGTAGCGCGGCTTCAACCGGTTTGATGTAGCAGGGCGGGGGCGCCGACCCCGCCGATTTAATTTTGCGCGGTGAGGGCACCGCGCCCACAAAAATACTGGCGAGTGGAGATGCCGCCGAGGTCGCGAGACACCGCGGGGCGGTCAGAGTGCGGCGAGGAGATCGACGCCGGCGGACTTGGCAAATCGTCCTACAGTTTTGCCCCAAACCGGGTCGCGCACTCCGCCCCATGGCATCGGCGCCGGATCATGCGTAAAGTATGGTCCCGGCGGGCTTTCGCGACCGCCGGCTGCGCGTTTTCAACCTCTATTTCACTCTTGTGAAACCTGTCCGTATCCACTCCTTTGGCGGTCCCGACGTTCTCACCATGGAGGACGTTCCCAAGCCCGAGCCGGGCGAGGGCGAAGTGCTGATCAAGGTTCACGCGGCAAGCGTGAACCCGGTCGACTACAAGATCCGGGCTGGTGACTTCAAACCGGTCGGACAACTACCAACTACTCCCCCCCGCGGGAGCAGCCCGCGGCGGCTAAGAATTTCCCCGATTCGATTTCCCGTCCGTTGCTGCCTTGAATCCGTGACGGTTCGTTGCTCCGCTGGTCGGCTCCCATGTCTACGCCGTCCTCCACTCCGTCGTTCTTCGCACGTCTCGGCCTGGCGTTCCGGGTGCTGGGAAACGCCGGGCTCGCCTCCAAGCTCGCCGCCCTGTCCGCGCCGGCCGAAAAGCCCGCTGAACCACCGTCGGAGAAGATTCACGCCTCCGCGCTCGCCGTCCTCGGCTTGTTGCAGCGTGAGGGGCGCCTGATCGATTTCCTTCAGGAGGACGTGTCCGGCTATGGCGATGCGGACATCGGCGCCGCCGCACGGGTGGTTCACGCCGGCAGCCGCAAGGTGCTTCAGCGGTACTTGACCCTCGAGCCAGTCCTCAAGGAAGCCGAGGGCGCGGCGGTCACCGTGCCGGCCGGCTTCGATGCGCAACGGATCCGGCTCTCGGGTAATGTCACCGGCCAGCCGCCGTTCCGTGGGTCGCTGAAGCATCACGGCTGGGTCACGACGTCGATTCGCCTCCCGGCGGTTTCTCCGGCACTCGACCCGCGCGTCATCGCTCCGGCCGAGGTCGAACTCTAGCCCGCCGGCCTTCGGCACGTGGCGACGAGCTTGCACGAGACCGTGGAACCACCGATGGACGCGAATCGACCCGAAATCGGCGGTGAAAGCGGCCCGCCGATCACCCTGATTCGGTGGCAGTTCCTCCATCACAAGGCGCGGAAGGGACTCCGCGCCCTACCGGGATCAGCTGAGTCCCGGCGGTAGGGCGGCCAGTCCCTTGGCCGCCTCATCTTTGACGGCAGATCCCACAAGTTCTCACGCTCACTCTCACCCACACTTCCCAGGATGCGTTTTTCCGTCGGCATCGATCTCGGCACGACCAACTCTGCCGTTTCCTATTTTGACCTCAGCCGGACCGAAACCCGGGGCTCCGAGCAGGCGATGCTGGAAATCCCGCAGGTGACGGCCGTCGGCACGGTCGAGCGGCGGCCGCTGTTGCCGTCCTTCCTTTACCTGCCAAACGCGCAGGAGTTTCCCGCCGGTTCGCTCGCGCTGCCCTGGCAGTTGGATCCGGGGACCGTCGTGGGCGAGTTCGCGCGCAACCATGGTGCCAAGGTTCCGGCGCGCCTCGTGTCGTCGGCAAAGAGCTGGCTGTCGCACCCCGGCGTGGACCGGCAGAGCGCGATCCTCCCGTGGCAGGCGCCGTCGGATGTGACGCGTATCTCGCCCGTTGAAGCGTCCCGCAGCTATCTCGCGCATCTCCGGGCCGCCTGGGATCACCAGTTTCCGGCGGCCAAGCTCGGCGATCAGGAGGTGGTCCTTACCGTCCCGGCGTCGTTTGACGCGGCGGCGCGCGACCTGACGCTCGCCGCCGCACAGCAGGCCGGCCTTGCGCATGTCACGCTGCTCGAGGAGCCGCAGGCGGCGTTTTACGCGTGGACCGAGCAGATGGGCGAGCGCTTCCGGAAAAGCGTCCGGCCGGGGGACGTGATCCTGGTCGTCGACGTGGGCGGCGGGACGAGCGATTTTTCGCTCATCGCCGTCACCGATCGCGGCGGGGAGGTCGACCTCGTGCGGCTGGCGGTCGGCGATCACATCCTCCTCGGCGGCGACAACATGGACCTCGCGTTGGCGTACGCGGTGAACCAGCGGCTCTCCGCCGACGGCAAGAAGCTCGACGCCTGGCAGTTCAACGCGCTGACGCACGGATGCCGGCAGGCCAAGGAGGCGATGTTTGCGGACCCCGCGCTTCCTCGCTCGCCGGTCGTAGTGCCAGGCCGCGGCTCGTCGTTGATCGGCGGAACGATCAGGACCGAAGTGACGCGGGACGAACTCACGCGCGTGCTGACCGACGGTTTCTTCCCCAAAGTCGCTGTGACCGATCTGCCAAAGACGGCACGGAGCACAGGTCTGGCGCAGATTGCCCTGCCGTATGCGCAGGATGCGGCGGTGACACGCCACCTCGCCGCGTTCCTGACGCGCCAGGCGAAGGCGCTCGCCGCCGCCCACGATGCACCGGTGAAAATTGAGCGACGGACATTCGTGCATCCGACGGCGGTGCTCTTCAACGGTGGCGTGTTCAAGTCCCGCTTGCTCGAACAGCGCGTGGTCGAGGTGCTCAACCAATGGCTGGCCGCCGATGGCGGCGCTCCCGTCACCGTGCTGGAGGGAGCCGAACTGGACCTCGCGGTGGCGCGGGGCGCCGCGTACTACGGCTGGGCGCGGCATGGCCACGGTCTTCGGATCCGTGGTGGCACCGCGCGGGCTTACTACGTCGGAATCGAATCCGCGATGCCGGCGGTGCCGGGCATCGAACCACCCGTGCGGGCGTTGTGCGTCGCGCCGTTCGGGATGGAGGAGGGGACCGCGGCGGACATTCCGCCGCAGGAGTTCGGCCTGGTTGTCGGCGAGCCGACGCGATTCCGATTCTTTTCCAGTTCGGTGCGGCGCGACGACACTGTCGGCGCGATGATCGACGATCCCGCGGGGAGCGAGGAGTTCGAGGAACTCGCGCCGATCGAATCGACCTTGCCGGCACAGGCGGGAAACGAGGGCCGGCTCGTGCCGGTGAATCTGCAGGCCGCCGTGACGGAAATCGGCACCCTGGAGCTTCGCTGCCTCGAGCGCGGCGGAGCCGGTCGCTGGAAACTCGAGCTCAACGTGCGGATGAAGGAATAATTCGAGCCGAGGCGGACCCAAACGGATCGAACCACGAATGGACACGAACCAACCTAACGAATCGGGTTCAGAAATGACCTGCGCGACGAAACGGTACTTTGGGCAACGAACGCAACGCGCCAGCCAAGGGTTTGCGGAGGCCTTTCCTGAATTCGTGTCGATTCGTGGTTCCAGGTGTGAGACTTGATCGATGCCTGCTGACTTCATCATCGGGATCGATCTGGGGACGAGCAATTGCGCGGTCGCGTCGGCGGACGTGCAACAGGGGGCCGCGGCGGCGGTGACGGATTTTGCGGTTCCACAGCTCCAACGACCAGGCCAGGTGGCAGCGCAGCCACTGCTGCCATCCTGCGTTTACCTACCGGCCGATCACGAGTTGCCGGCGGGCGCGGCCACGCTTCCGTGGGGGGACACGCCAAACCAGATCGTCGGCGAATTCGCGCGGTGGCAGGGCGCGCGGGTGACGGGCCGGCTCGTGGCGTCGGCCAAGAGTTGGCTGTGTCATCCGGGGGTCGACCGCACCGCATCCATCCTGCCCTGGGGCGCTCCGGCCGATGTCGCGAAGATTTCTCCGGTGCAGGCGTCGGGCCTGTACCTCTCGCACCTGGCGCGGGCGTGGGATGCCGCGCATCCGGGTGCACCGATTCGCGACCAGGAGGTCGTGATCACGGTGCCGGCGTCGTTCGACGAGGTGGCGCGGGCTCTGACGGTGAATGCGGCCCGCGATGCGGGGCTGCAAAAGTTCACGCTCCTCGAGGAACCGCAGGCCGCCTTCTATGATTTCACCTCGCGGCGGCGGGCTGATCTGGCCGAGGCGCTCACGGGCGTCCGGCTGGTTCTCGTGGTGGACGTTGGCGGGGGCACGACCGATTTCACACTGATTTCCGTCGGCGTGGGCGACGAAGGACCGGTGCTGAAGCGGATCGCGGTGGGCGAGCACCTGATCCTCGGCGGTGACAACATGGATGCTGCGCTGGCAAGACGGGCGGAGGAACGGCTGGCGGCCGCCGGACGGAAGCTGACGGCGACGCAGTGGACGCAACTCGTGCAGACCGCGCGCGTCGCGAAGGAGTCGTTGCTGGCGGTGACGGCACCGGAGCGGCAGGCGATCGCGATCGCGGGCGCCGGGAGCAAGCTGGTCGGCGGCACGCTGTCGACGGAGCTGACGCGTGAGGAGGTGGAGCAGTTGATTGTCGAGGGGTTCTTTCCCGCCTGCGCGACCGACGACGAACCGAAGCGTGCGTCACGCGCGGCGTTGCAGGAACTGGGCCTGCCGTATGCGGCGGATCCCGCGATCACGCGGCACCTGGCGGCATTTCTGCGGAGGCATGCGGAGGCCGGATTCGCCGCGCTGAGGGAAGGAGGGCCCCTCGCTCACGCTCGCAGCCACGCGCTGAAAGGCGTAACGCGAAACGCGAAAGGCGAACGGCTGACGGGCAAAGAAGAAACAGCGGAAACGTCGGAAATCCGAAACAGGGGCACGGGGGATGAAATCGAAAACCGAGAGTCGAAAATCGAAAATCGGCCCACGCCGCTCGCTGGCGCTCGCAGCCACGAAAAACCACTCGCTCACGCTCGCAGCCACGAAGGTCCGGCAATCGAAAATCGAGAATCGAATATCGAAAATCCGCTCCCGCGGCCGGATGCGATTCTGCTCAATGGCGGCGTGTTCAATGCGCCGCGACTCGCCAACCGGCTGGTTGACACGGTCTCGGCCTGGTGGCCGGACGCGCCGCGCGTCAGCCTCTTGGAACACGATTCGCTCGATCTCGCCGTGGCGCGCGGCGCGGCAGCGTACGGGCTCGCGCGGCGCGGGGTGGGCCGGCGGATCGGCGGGGGGGCCGCCCAGGCTTTGTACATCGGATTGACGGTCGGCGAGACGGCGACGGCGCAGGCCGTGTGCGTGATCCCGCGGGGACACGAGGAGGGACACACGATCGATATCGCTGGGCGCGAGTTCCAGCTCACCGTCGAACGGCCCGTGCAGTTTCCGCTCTTCTCGACGACGGCGGACCGGGTCGACAAACCCGGCGACATTGTGGCGGTGACCGACGCGATGCGGCCGCTGCCTCCCTTGCACACGCTGCTGCGGGCAACGGGCGCGAAACGGGGCGTCGTTCCCGTGCACCTGCGAGCCGGCGTGACCGAGCTCGGCACGCTGGAACTCTGGTGCGTCTCAAACCTGGCCGACGAGCGCTGGCGGCTCGAATTCGACCTGCGGGGTGCGGCAATCCGGGCGGGGACGACGGTCACGGAGTCGATGCCCGAGAGTTTCGGCCAGGTCCGCGAGTTGGTCGATCGCGTGTTCGGTTCGGCACCCCGGACGGTGGAACCGCGCGAGGTGAAGCGCTTTGGCGAAACGCTGGAGGCGGCGCTTGGTCCGCGCGAAACGTGGCGCGTGCCGTTGTTGCGGGAATTGTGGAGCACGCTGTTTGCCGGCGCGAAGCGCCGCCGGCGGTCGGCGGTGCACGAGCGGCTTTTTTACCGGTTCGTCGGGTACGGATTGCGGCCGGGGTTTGGGTATCCGCTGGACGAGTGGCGGTGCGAACAGACGTTCACGCTGCTGACGGAGAACGTGAACTTCCATGCCGAGGTTTCGGTTTGGAACGAGTTCTGGGTGATGTGGCGGCGAATCGCGGGCGGGCTTGGCGCCGAGCACCACCAAGCGCTTTGGCGCGTGCTCGAACCGCACCTGGCGCGGAGGATTTCGCCGAGCGCGCCGAAGGGCGCCGGCCGCGTGAAGGGCATCCAGCCGGAAGGACTCGACGAGATGGTCCGCACCGCGGCGGCGTTGGAACGAATCGAGCCCGCCCAGAAGGTGATCTTCGGCAATTGGATCGCGGCACGGCTGCGCTCAAAGGCGGAATCCGGCTCGGGACCATGGGCTTGGTCGCTGGGGCGGGTGGGGGCGCGCGTGCCGGTATTTGGCAGCAGCCACCAGACGGTCGCCCCGGAGCAGGCCTCCGAATGGCTGGAGCTCCTGCTCCAAAAGAATCTCCGCGCGGTCGATGGCGCGTCGTTCGCCGTGGTCCAGCTGGCGCGGCGGACGGGCGACCGGACGAGGGACATCGAGGACGAACTCCGCCAGCGCGTCGTGGCGGCATTGCGGTCCGCCAAAGCGCCGGATCGATGGCTCCAGGTGGTAACCGACGTAGTCGCGCTGGAAGCTGAGGACGAGGCGCGTGCCCTCGGCGACACGCTGCCGATTGGGCTGAAGGTGTAGGCGGGGAACCGAGCGCCGGCGGAGAGCGTGAGCCACTTTCGTGTTCCGATCGGAACACGAACCCGGCCACGGAGCGGGGAGCTAGTGTGCGACGACGCTTTTCGCCCGCTGTAGTCGCTCGAGGTTGTCGCGGGCCGTGGTCAGAGTCGGATCCAATTTGAGCGCCGCAGCGAATTCCCGGGCGGCGCCGGCCAGATCACCCGTCCGGGCGAGAACGGCTCCGAGGTCATTGTCCGCCGTCGCCAATGTCGGTTGGATGCGAGCGGCGCGTTCGAACAGCGCCCTGGCCTCGTCTGTGTCGCCTGCCTCGAACAGGACGCCACCGAGCGCGATGAGCGACGGCGTGTAGTCGGGCGCGAGGTGCACCGCCTTCCGCAGTTCGCGAATGGCTTCGTCGCGGCGACCCAGCTGCTGGAGCGCGAGGCCGAGGTTGGTCCGCGCGTTGATTTGCCCGGGATCCAGGGCCAGCGCCGCGCGGAAATGCACGATGGCCTCGGCCGGCTCGCCCGCAGACAGATAGGCCTTGCCCACGCCGTTCTCCGTCATCGGTGAGTGCGGGTTCTGGACGTAGGCATAGGTCCAGAATGCCTGTGGACCGCGGAAGATCCGCGCGTAGCTTTGGCCGTAAGCGACCCAGAGTCCGAGACCGATCGCCGCGGCCCAGGCCAGGAGCCCGTGACGGTGCGGCGAGATCCGGTTCCACAGGAGACCAGCGGCGCCGCTGGCCAGCGCCGCAAACACCGGGAGCGCCGGATAGGCGTAATGATCCGCCACCCAGCCGATCTCCATGTACGGCATCGCGACAAACCCGAGGATGGGCAGCAACAGCGCCGCCGCCATGGCCCCGCCGGCGAGCAGTCCCCGTGACCAGCTTTGTTGCGTCCGGGCCAGCACCAGCGTTCCCACCGCCAGGCCCACCCAGGGCAGGAACATCCACCAGGCTGGCGGTGCGACCGGCCAGCGTGGGTAGATCGGCATGAGGTTCAGCGGCCACAGCAGTTTCCCGCCATAGAACGCCAGCGCGAGCCCGGCGCGGGCGATGCGGGTCGGCCAGTCTCCCACCGGCACGCCTTGCGCGCCGATGGCGCGGCCATGTTGGAAAGCGATCGTCACCAGTCCGAGTGCGAAGGCGGCGGCAAAGAAGGGCGCGAGCGCCAACGCCCGGCGACGCAGCGATCCGCGCGGATGCCGCCACCAGCCATACACGGCGAACGCGACGGGGAGCATGATCACCGCGCTCTTGCACAGCACGGCTGCCACAAACCATCCGAACGCCCGCACCCACGCGGCCGGCCGGCCGGTCGCCTCGTAATCCACGTACGCGCCGAAAGCGAGCAGCGCGAACGGCATCGACACGGTGCTCTTGAACTCGGCGATCCAGGCAACCGATTCGATGGCCAGCGGATGGACCGCGAACACCAAGGCGCCAAACCAGGCGCAGGGCAGGCGGAGCTTCCGCAGCAATTGCCAAAGCAGCATCGCGCTCAGGATCTGGAGGGCCACGTTGGCCAGGTGCCAGGCGAGCGGTTGATTCACCCAGCACCGCCAGAGCACCCACTCGATCGTCGTCTTGAGGGGGTAGTAGTCGTAGGCTCCCACGCCGCGCCAGATGGCCGGGAGAGCGCTGGAGTCGCGCAGGATGGGATTCGCGGCAATTTCGTACGCGTCGTCCCAAAGCCAGGCGCCGTGAAACGCGGGGCCGTAGATGAACAGGACCGGCAGCGCGAGCACCAGCGTCCCGAGGAGACGCTGGCGCAACGTCAGGGCAGGGAACTCGGCAGGTTCGGACGGCGCGGGAATGACCGTCGCAGCAGGGGAATTGGAGGGCAGGTGGGCCACGCGGAGTAAGCGCGTCTAACCCCGCAAGTGCGTCGGGCACGCGTCCGCTCCTCAAGCCAAATCGCGGCGGAGGCACCGACTCGGAGCCAGACCGACCACCGGGCGAGCGCGAAGACGTGGTGCCAGCCGAAAAACACCGGTCGTACCGGGGCATCCTGAAAGCTCCGACCTGCGGTCAATGGAATGGCCAGAAGGCGGGAATGATGGCGCTGGCTGCGAGCAGGTAGAAGATGTTGAGCGGAAGTCCGAAACGGACGAAATCGCCGAAACGATAACCGCCCGCCGTGAACACCAGCGTGTTCGTCTGGTATCCGATCGGCGTGGCGAAGCACGCGGAGGCGCCGAAGGTGACGGCCATCAGGAACGGCCGCGGCGAGGCGTGGAGCACGTGGGCGGCCTCGAGCGCCATCGGCACGAGCAGCGCGGCGACGGCATTGTTCGAAAGGAAGTTCGTCAGGACGGACGCCACGAACACGACCAGACAGAGGGAGAGCCAGGGGCCGAACTGCGCCGTGTGTCCCACGAGGATCTTCGCGACATACCCGGCCGTATGCGTCTGTTCGAGCGCCGTGCCGAGCGCGAGCGTGCCGGCGATCAGGAACAACGTTGGCCAGTCGAGCGCGTGGTAGGCCTCTTCGGCGTCAATGCATCCCGAGAGCACGGCGATAATGGCCGCGGCGACCGCGGCGATCGTGACGGGGACGAATTGCCAGGCCGAGAGCGAGACCACGGCGACAATCAGGACAATGGCGATCCAGCGCTTGCGCCGGCGCGGCAGGCGCTGGCCGCCCGCCAGCACGAGGAGGTCATCGCCCTGCCGGATCGACTCGAGCGCCGCATCCGTCGCCTCCACCAGCAGCACGTCGCCCGACTCCAGCGGCACGGTGTCGAAACGTCCTGGAACACTCATTCCGCTGCGATGCAGCGCCAGGACGATCATGTCCTCCGGCCGGGCGAGACCGGCCTCACCCACGGGGTGGCCAATCCACGACGACCTCGGTCCAACCACGCATTCGACGAGCTGCATCTCCTCCGTGTCGCCCAGCGCCAGGTCGGGTGATCCGGCGGTCTGGAGCCGGAGACTGCGCCGGTGCTTCAGCGTGGTGACGCTTGCCGCGTCCACGTCGATCCGGAGCCGGTCACCCGCCTCGAGGACAACGGCGGCGGGATTCCCGGCGAGGACGCCGCCGGACCGGGCGATTTCGACGACCCGACCGCGGGCCTGGACATGGGCGAGGGCCTCGGCAGCCGTGCGACCAACGAGGGCCGAGCCGGCGGGGACGAAGGCCTCGGTCACGAAGTGGCGCGCGCCACCGGGAGTGAAGAGCGAGGCGGTGCCGCGCGACGGCAGGAAGCGCGGTCCAAGGAGCAGGAGGTAGACCAGGCCGAAGCCACCGAGCAGGCATCCCGCCTTCGTCAGCTCGAACATGCCGATGGCCGGAAGTCCGGCGTGGAGCCCGGCCGTGCTGGCCACCAGGTTCGTCGAGGTGCCGATCAGCGTTGTCGTGCCGCCGAGGATCGAGGCGAACGACAGCGGGATCAGGAGCTTCGAGACGGTGAGGTGGTTCCGGTGGGCGAGCGCCACGAGGATCGGCAGAAACACCACGACGACGGGGGTGTTGTTGACGAAGGCGGACAGCGCAAACACCAGCGGCAGCAGCAGGCAGAGGAGCGCGAATTCGCTCCGGAGTGGCAGCCGCTGGAGAAACCGGCTGGCGGAGTCGATCACGCCGGTGCGGTCGAGCGCGGCACTGAGCACGAACATCGCGCCGACGGTCACCACCGCGTCGCTGCCGAGCGCCGGAAAAAGGTCGGTCGTCGAAAGGACGCCCGACAGCACCAGGGCGCAGCACGCCGCGAGTGCGGCAAGTTCGCTCCGGACACGACCGGTGGCCATCACGGCGAATGCCCCGCCGATGACGGCGATCACAATCCACATCGAGGGAGTCATGATCGGCCTCCAGCCGGTGCCCGCTCACACGTCATTCGACGCCTCCGGGGCGAGATGCAGTTCCTGGCAGGCGCGCAGGTAGGCGGCGGCTGACCAGGCCTGGTAGGCCTTGCCCATCGGGCGACCGGTCACGCCGTGGACCCATTCGTTGAACTCCCATTCCCGGTTGCGGCCGAGCCGGTTCACCTCGGCCAGTTTCACGAGTTCATGGCGGGCGAGATCGTGGAGACCGAGGCGATGCACGAATCGCACCCAGAGGCCGCCGATGAACGGCCAGCGGCCGCCGTTGTGATAATGGTGCGGCAGGTTGAGGAGATTCACCGTGTAGTACGGCCGCCAGTCGGGGTCGCCCGACTGCACGGCGGGATACAGATTCGCGACCGGATACGGATTGTTGACGCCCACGCCCCACATGAACCGGAAGGCCGTGCGCGCCCGCTCGACGTCGATCACATTGGTGAGGAACGCGAGCAGGTTGCCGAGGACATCGCAGCGCCAGTTGAACGCGAACGGCGTGATTTCCGCGATGAGGTATTGGGCGTCGCCGAGCGCGGTCTGGCGGTCCGCGAAAGTCGCGGGGGCCTTCGGCTCGACGGACGTCGAGGGCCAGAACGAGGCCTTGATCCGGCCGGCAATGTGCTGCGACCACCGCAGATAATCGGCCGCACGATCGAAGTCCTGCTGGTACTCGAGCAAGCGGCCGTAGCAGACGTTTGCCCGGTACCAAAGCACCTCGTCATAGAGCACCTGGTAGCTCCGGCCGAACAGGTCCGTCCAGTCTCCAGCCTCCGGCACCTCGATCAGCCCGTCGTTGTTGCTGTCGTGGGCGCTCAGCCACTCCATGCAGCGCCGGAGGGTGGGGCTGTACTCGTTCACGAGCGAAAGGTCGCCGGTGACGGTGACGTAATGGTACACCGCGAGCATCAGCCAGAGTCCGCTGTCGATGGAGCAGATCCCGCCGACGCCGGTGTATTCGGGCACACGATCATCGATCCGGACATTCGCCGGCACCTGGCCGTTCGGGGCGACGGCATCGAGCAGGGTGCGCAGGGTCTGGAGCTGGGCGGCCCGCAGGTCGGGATCGTCCATCTCGATGGTCTGGACGACGGTGAAGCACCCATCACGGGCCCATACGCTCCGATAGTTCACGTCCGTCCCCGTCACGACGTTGTCGGCGAGCGAGCAGGCGGAAAAGCCGAGCGGCGTGATGTTGCGGCGGAGCGCGTCGAGCGCGCGGTCGTATCCCGTCATGATGAGTTCGCGCTCCTCGGGGCGGAGAGTGCGGAACGCGTCCGGGGCGAACAGCATGCCGCGCCAGGCGGCGTGGTGTCGCTGACCAGGGGGAACGCTCCGCGGCCGGGGCACCTCCGGAATCACTCCGAAATGGTTGAGCCCCTCGAGCACGCCGTCGGCCATCACCTTTCGAGTGACGAAGACGGGGAGTTTGACCACCGCCTCGAACAGCTCCGGCTGCGCATTCTCGACGACGATCCCGTGAACGCCGGGTAGCAAAAACATCGCGCTGTCGTTCGC
The DNA here is from genome assembly GCA_035545515.1 of Opitutaceae bacterium. GTDB lineage: Bacteria > Verrucomicrobiota > Verrucomicrobiia > Opitutales > Opitutaceae > ER46. The sequence goes on along the minus strand of DASZYH010000144.1, from coordinate 15,492 downwards.
CGTGTCCCCGGCCACAAGCACCTGGTCGAGGGCGATCCCGAGCTGGCGGCAAAGCCACGCGAGGGCGTTGCCCTTGTCGGCCCGGCGGGGGAGGACGTCGAGGTCGCGGAGGCTCGAATAGACGACGTTCACGTCGAGCCCCGCCTCCCGGAACCGGCGCCGCAGCTCGTCGATCTTTTCCCGGTCGGCGCGGTAGAGATACCAGCTCGACTTGTAGGGATGGAGGAACTCCGGCGGCTGGCGTTCGACGCCCGGCATGGCCTCCATGATCGCCTCGACTTTCGCCAGATCCCAGCCCTCGCCGAATTGGGCGTTGAAATCAGGTTCGTCCCGGCCGGTCCGGAAATTGTGCAGCTCGGTGCCCACGCCGCCGATGATGTAGTCGGGTTCGGGAAGCCGCCGGGCGGCGACGAGGCTGCGGGTGTCCTTTGCGCTGCGTCCCGAATTGAAGACGAGCAGCGGTCGGCGGTCCGGTTTCAGGGCTTCCCACGCGAGCTTGAAACGCTGGGCGGACTCGGGATTGCCGAGGAGCGTGCCGTCGAGATCGGAGGAAAAGAGGCGGATGGGCGGACGATCGGACATGGGGACACGGGAGGACAGCGCCGGGTCCGGCAAGAGCCGCGCGGCGGATTTGGCACAGTGCGGGCGCCTCCCGAAATCGCGAATGAAAAAAGCCCCGCGGGCCGGATAAACCGGCCCGCGGGGCCATCCACCAATCCGAGCACCACTTCGGGTATGGCGGAACTTTATCAAACGGGACGGGGACGGCGCGCACGATGGCGGCGCCGGCCCACGGCCCGGGTTGCGCTAGAAATCGAAGGTGGCGGTCAGAATGAACTGTCGCGGATCGACGATGCGGTACGTGTTGGGAGTCCCGTCAGGATCGGCCGCGATCGGCTGCAGGCCACCATTTTCGTTCAGATTTTTCACGTTCAACTGGAACGTCGTCGGCAGACGTCCGCCCCAGAGTTTCACGCGATACGAGATGAAGGCGTCCACGAAGGTGTGCGCGCTGTCGTAGATGGGCCGGTTCGTGTCGAGATCGGTGTAGATGCCATTGGCATCCTTGGTGCCGTAGTAGCCGATGGCGGCCTTGTCCTCCCAGCGGACGGCGCCGCCGACCGTGATCGCGTGGATGAACCGGTTTTCGCTCAGACCCGCGAGCGAGTAGCGCGTGGAGAGCTTGAAGTTGTACTTCCGCTCCTGCGGCGTCGCCTTGCCTTCCTGCTGCTTGACGACGCTGAACGGCACCTGGACGAACGAGGTGTAGTTCTGCTGGGCCGTCTGCGAACCGCCGTAGTTATAGGTCCACCAGAGGACGCCATGGCCGGGCCGGCTCGGATCGGGAATCCGTGGATCCTCGATTGTGGTCCAGACCTTCATCCGCTGCGCAATCCACTGCGAGATGTCGTCCGAGATGTTCGAATTGACGGTCTCGTTGCGATAAACGGTTCCGTAGAGAGTCCAGTTGTGACTCGGGCTGACGTAGTTCACTTCGAGTTCGTCGCCCTTCGCGGTCACGTCCTGGGTCGATGCGATCTGGCCGGAACTGAAGGCGGCTTGAATCCGCGTGATTGTGTCCCAGGACAGGCCCATCTCCTTCGCAACCTCGTCCTGGACCTGCTGCTCCGAGAAGTTCGGATTCTGCTGGCGAACCCAGCCCACCTGGCTCCAGGTCGTATCGGCGGACGGTGTGACGAGCGGACTTTCCATCTGCGTGTAGAGCAGGAACGGCTTGTTCGAGGTGAGATCGATGCGGGTGACGCGTTGGGCGATCGTGCTGGCATCTCCCTGGCGATAGTTGAGTGCCCTTGTCTCGTAATGGTTGAGGCGCACAACGAGCCGATCGTCGAGCATGCTGAAGCCGACACCATATTCCTTGTCCTTGCCCGTCGTGTTGGGCAGCGGCTGGAAGAACAGGTTGATCTTCGGGTCCTGCGGCAGGAAGCTGTCCGACTTGTTGTAGGTCAGGAACATTCCGTTCAGCAGACCGGAGAAGAAATGGCCGATGCCACTGCCGTTATCCATGCTGCGGACAAGATGGGTGTCCTTGAAGGGACTGAACACCACGCCCGAGGTCGTCGTCCGACCGGAGTTGAAGCGATAGTCGCCTCCCGCCCAGTGGTCGATCGAGTCGTAGTTGAATGCGACTCCCTGCGGATAGATGAGCTGCTGCGGCGAGCTGCCGAACTTCACGTACTGCTTGTCCTCGCGAAGGCCGAACGTCGTGACAATCCGGTCGTTGAGAAAATGGCTCTGCACGACGGCGCCGGCCGTCTTCAGAATGGTCTTGGTGTTGCTGCCGGCACCGGTCGCGTCGGTCACCGCCGCGAGGCCCACCTGGGCCGAGTCGGCGTGCGATTGATAAGTTCCCGCCATCGGCAGCGAGTAGGTCTTACCGTTGACCGATTGGTTGGCCATCGTCCAACTGCCCCAGTTGAACGTGTACTGGCCCGGTGAGAGGTCGGTGGGGGCGTAGTCGACGCGGTCCGTGTTCGGATCGCCCACGTAGTACCGCAGATAACTGCGGGTGTCGGCGAGCGCCGCGGACGGTCCGCCCGAGATGGCACCCTGATTGCCGCGGGAGATCCCGGCGGGGATCCACGGCAGATTGTTGAGGATCGCCTCGCGGTAGGAATACCGGCGCTGAATCCGGTACTTGTATTCGTCATACGCCGAGAACTGGTGCATGCCGAGCCAGTGCCACCAGCCCTTGTCGTGGCGGAGGTCGAGCTTGTACGCGAGCTGGGCCCGGTAGGTGTCCCATTTCAACGGCTGGTACGTCGTCCGGGGCTGGTCGGTTCCGATGTAAAGCCGGCCCAGGTAGGGATTCGGCGAACCGTCAAGATTACGCTCGTTCACGTCGACCAGGAGCTGGCCGGACTGGCCGTTGTCGTTCGCGATGCCGATGTAATCGCGGCGATAGCGCTGGGTGTCCTCCCGGAGGAACGCAACCTGCGCGGCGAGCGTCTGCCGCGGCGTGTTGAGGAAGATCTGGTCGATCTGGACGTTGGAGAGCAGGTCGGTGTCCCAGTCACGGTTGACCGCCGCGAGGTTGATCTTCGAGTAGTCGTAGATCGACTTGTCGACGAGGCCGGGCGTCGTGGTGAAGAGCGGCTGGTTGACGTTCTTGCCCAGGTTGGCGCCGGCTTCGGAATTGGCGGCCATCAGCCGGACGCTCTGCGCGCCGGCGTTCGGCGTGAGGGTGCCCTTCGAGAGACCGAACGTCGTCGGGGCCGAGAAGTAGCCCAGTCCGTTCTGGTCGATGTACATGTAGCTGTGGCCATTGCCGGTGAACGTGCGCTGGAAGTAATCGGGCAGTCCTTTGTCGGACGTGAACGGCCCGAGCGTCTGCCCGTTGACGTGGACGACCTCGTTGATCGGATCCCACGTGGGCTTTCCGCTCTTAATCCAGTAGGAGACACTGTCGCGCGGCGTCACGAAATTCGGCCGGTTGCCGTACTGATGATAATAGTACATCCCCGCCGTGATCGTCGTGTTTTTGAACGGACGGAACTTGATCATCCCGTCGTACCGCTCGGTGTACATGCCGGACGGCTTGCGCGTGAAACCCTGCTTCGCGTTCAAAACGCTGGCGCGGATGGCCAGCTTGTTCGGCACGAGCACGCGGTTCACATCGAGCGACGTCCGGTAACCGTCATAGGAATCATACCGGCCCTGGACCCGTGAACGGTCGCGGGACAGGTTGGCGGTCGCACCGACGATATTCACCGTGCCGGACGGATTGCCGAGACCGAACACGTTGGCGTTCGGCCCGCGGCTGACCTCGATGCTCTCGGTGATCACCGGATCAATCGGCATCCGGCCGCTCATTTCGAAGTTGTTGAACGACATGTTGGCCGAAGCGAGACCGCGGATGCGGTTCGCGGTATTCGGGCTCAACTGGGTATTGTCCGAAACGCTGCCGTTCCGGTCGACCGTGACGTCGGTGTAGGTGTCGGTGCCCTCCGCGCTGGCGGTGTAATTGAAGACGTCGTTGATATCGACCATCGCGAAGTCTTCCATCTGCTCCTTCGTGACGACGGTGATCGGGCTCGGAATGTCCTTGAGCTTCGAGTTGAAGCGGGTGCCGGACATCGAATTCGAGGAGTAATAGCCCTTCGTGTCGGAAACGACCTCGAAGGGCGAAAGCACGACCGTGTCGGAGTCGGTGGTCGAGGGAGCCGGAGTGGTCGGTGGCGCGGTTTGGGCCGCGAGTGAAGCGGCAAGGCAGAACAGCGCGCCGGGAAAAACCGGAACCCAGCGCAATCTGGACGAGGGTAGTTTGGTTTGCATGGAGCTAAATCGATTGGAAGCAGGAAGCGCGGGGAAAAAACGCCCCGCCGCGTCATAGGTTGAACGCGAAAACGAACACGCCGCACCAAGCGGCAAAAAAGGCGGACCAACGAGCGTCCACGGAACCGATCAGGGATTCAGGCGGCGATGGAACCGGGGTCGCAGGTGGAACGGGACACTGGCGTGCGGACCCGGCAATGGTCGCAGGCGTACATGAAAGGGGCGGGTGGGGTGATGGAGTTCGCGGCGCAGAGTGGCAAACCTCGCGGACACGTGACCGAATCGTGGCGCGCCGTGCAACGCTAGGAACCTGACATTTCCGTCAGGTTGGAGGAATTCCCGGGCGAAAGCGCCGGCGTCCGATCCCTTCGTATCCTGGGTGTTGGGACAGGAGCAGGGCGGGCGTTGGATTCTGACAGAAATGTCAGTGGGAGGGCCTTGCCGCCCGGATCCGGGTCGCGTCCGCTCGCCCCGTACTCCCACGTACACTTCTCGGCTGGCCATCACGGCCGGCCGAGTTCCCCGCATTCCGGATGCGCCCGGGATGCGGGGAATCCCATTTTAGGACGGGCGCATGGCCGGACGCGGCCGCACCTCGCCTGCCGTCGCTCGCGCTGCTGCCGGGACAAAAAGACAAATCGGTAACTGAACACGATCTCGTGCCGGCATTCAGGAGCTGGCGTTCGCCGCTACCCTGACCCGTGGTGGAGCGGGCGCCACGCGTCGGCGCTCGCAGCCACGTGGCAAGGACCTAACTGCCGACTTCTATCGCTGTAGGCGCGGTGACCTCACCGCGCGGGACGAAGTGAGCGCTACGCCTTGCGCAGCAAGGCACCGCGCCCACTAACAGGAGTCAGGCCCAAAATCCGGCTCAGTCGCCGTCGTTCCAGGGCTCGTCCCACTCGACGTCGTCGAGCGCCACGGCGGCGGCCATCCGATGCTCGACGGCCGCCACAAGCTGGTGCGCGATGCCGGTCCAGGTGAAGAGGCTCCGGGCCTTGTGCGCCCCCATCCGGGCGAGCCGCCCGCGCAGCCGGGGATGACGGAAAACCTTCGCCATCGTGATCCCGAGGTCCTCGCGGTCGAAGGGGTCGGCAAACAGGGCGTGACGTCCGAACGACAGCGCGCGGTAAAGTCCGCCGTGGACGGTCACGACCGTCGGCGTGCCGCAGGCCATCGCCTCGATCGCCGTCATGCCGAACGGCTCGTACCGGCTCGAGAGCACGAACAAGTCGGCGGCACGGTAGCAGTCGGCGAGATCCGCGTCGGCGATGAACGATCCGAATCGGATCCGGTCGCCCACGCCGCTCGCCGCGGCGCGCTGTTGCAGCTCGGCGAGCAGTGCCCGCTCGTTCTCGTTCATGTCCTGGCCTCCGACGGCCAGGTGCAGCACCGCGTCGGGCTCGCGCTGGGCGAGCACCGCAAAGCCGTCGATCAGGAGGTCGTAGCCCTTGTTTCGGGCCAGGCGGCCGATGGCCAGCACGACCTTGCCCGTGAACCCGAAGCGCTGACGAATCACGTCGCGCGAGGCTTCGCTGACCGGGTAGAAGCGGTGGTCGTCGTAACCGGGCGGCACCATTCGCACCTTTTCCTTTTCGACGTCGTACTCCTTCACGATCAGGTCGAGCTGAGGCGGGGTGGTCGCGATTACGGCGTCGCAATCCGCGTACAGTTTCCGCTCCTCGTGGATCCGGCGTTCAAAATTGTAGCGTTGCTCGAACTCCGCCGCGCTGTCGGGGAAATCCGCGAGCATCTGCCGCTGTTTCCACCAGCCGAGCGAGTGCGGCGTGTGGATGTGGGGCACCTCCAGCACCGTCGCGAGGTGCTGCGCCGCGAGCCCGGCGTCCCAGTAATGGCTGTTGATGAATTTGTAGGTCAGTCCCTGGGCCTCGATGAAACGCAGCGCGTGCTCGTTCCACTCGGGCAGGTGGTCGCACAGGTATTCCTTCGAGATGAACGCGGAGCCGCCGCAGGGCATCCGGATGATCCGCACCCGGTCCGCCACCGGCTCGAATTGCGGTTGCTGCTCGAACTGACGCGTCCAGATGTCGACCTGATATCCCAGGAGCGCGAGTTTGCGGGCGAGCTCGATCACGTAAACCACCTGTCCGCCCGTATCCGCAGCGCCCAGCGGCGGCTGGGCCGCGACGTAGCCGTGGGTCGAGACCATCGCGATCCGCGGCAGCGGGCTGTCGGCCTGCAGAAAGTCGGGCGCGATGATGGCGCGCGACGGACGCGCGACGCGCTTGCGGATGCGGACGAGCCGCTTGGCGAGTGGAGCCGGAACTGTTTCTGGAATCATGGGAAAACCGTACCACCGCCCGCGAATTCCGCCCACGGTTACCGGCTGACATTTTCGTCAGTGACGGCCCTGATTTTTGCCACGGGTCTGGTGACGCAGATTTCCCGCGACGTCCCGTCCGATCGTCGGTCGAACCGGGCCTCGCCATGTCACGTCCACTCCGCTTACCATCTGTCTGCCTTGTCCCATCAAACCTCTCCCACCGCGTGATCTTCCGCCCGCATCCTCGCGCTTTTCATGTCCTGTCGGCGCTCGTGCTCGCCGCGCTGCTTTCCGCGACCGGCTGCGCCCGCCGCCAGACTTGGCAGCTGACCGACATCAACGGAAATCTGCCCGACCTGAAATTCACCCTGGCGACCGCGGGCAACGCGCGCCTGACGGCGGCGGACTTCCGCGGCCAGATCGTCCTGCTTTATTTCGGTTACGTGCACTGCCCCGACGTGTGCCCGATGACGATGGCGCGACTTGGCGGCATCGTCGGAAAACTCGGACCCGAGGCGGCGAAAGTCCGGATCCTGTTTGTCAGCGTGGATCCCAAACGCGACACGCCTGCGCTGACGGAAACCTACGCCCGGGCGTTCAGTCCCGCGGCCACGGGCGCCACTGGTTCGCCGGCGGAAATCGAGCGGCTCGCGCGGCGGTACCGGGTCGCCTACCAGGCTGAGCCCGTCGACGGCAGCGGCAACTACGAGGTCATGCACAGCAAGGCGGTGTATGTGTTCGATGGCTCCGGCCACGTCCGTCTGCTGATCGACGATACCGACAAGCCTGACGCGGTCGTGCACGATCTCCGTCAACTGGCGCAGTCGAGTTGAGCCTCGATGATTCCCTGATTTTCAGCCATGAACCGAATCCTTCCTCGAATTTTCCGGACGGTCGCCGCGCTCGTCGCGTGCGCCGTCCTGTCGGTTTCCGCGATCGCGAACCCGGCGGCGGGTGCAGATGTCCGGGTTGAAGACGGCTGGATACGCAGCCTTCCCGGTGACCTGCCAGCCGGAGGGTACGGCACGATCGTCAACGACACCGCGGCGGAGGTGGTGCTCGTTGACGTGAGCAGCCCCGATTACGGACGGGTGCAAATCCACCAGTCCTACACCACGCCGGAGGGCAACGCACGGATGAGGCAGATCAAACGGCTGCGCATTCCCGCCCATGGCCGGGTGGCGTTTGCTCCGGGCGGATATCACCTGATGATGATGGACGCGCGAAAACCAATGCAGCCGGGCGACCGGGTGCAGGTCGAGCTGCGCTTCGCCGGAGGTTCCGTCGTGCAGGCGACGCTGCTTGTGCGGCCCGCATCGTATGGCGGTTGAGCGCATCGGGTCGGGTGCATGCGATCAGTCGATTGAGGGGCGGCGACGTCGTTCGCTCCGGCCATCCCACTCCGTGGGGTCCCTGTCCGGCCGCTGTTTCGTGACAAACGCCGCCTTTGACAACCCCCGCAGACCACCGGAAGAGTGTTCCGATGAAGGGACCGGCCACGCGTAAAACGCATCTCAGGGTGCAATTGACTCTCCTCGCAGTCCGCGGCTCGCGGCTGCAGGCCGGCCGTTCCGGCGCATTCAGTTCCTCCCTGCGCGTCGGGACGCGCAACTTCGCCTGTGAGGTCTATCCGGAGCACACGCTTACGCCTGGTGCGGCTGCCGTGCACTGCGCTGTGGCTTTCGAGGATCCCGAGGGCGCGCTGCCTCATTTTCCTCCCGGCACCACCATCGAGCTGTGGGAGGGTAGGCGGGCGGGTTACGGAATGGTTCTCGCGGTGCGATAGGCCCGGGGGCCTCCCTTGGGCCGCCCGGATGTTCCCGTATGCGGGTCGCCCCTGTCGGGCGCGCGACGAATGACCGTTCCGCAGGGCCACTGCAGACCACTCGCGTGTCACGGTCCCGGACCGTTCACGCCCCGCGACCAGGCTTCGTAAGCCGGTTACGGCTTCGGATTTTCGGCCCCCGAAGAGGAGCCCTGGCGCATCGGGTGTTCGTTCACGGCGTCGCCATCGTCCCGATCCTCGGCGTCCTCATCGTCGTTCTCGACCCGGCCGCTCCGGGCGAGCGAATTCAAGTCGATCTTCGCAAGCTGCTGCTTGAGGATCTTGCCGGACTTGAATTTCACGACGGCCCGCTGCGGGATCACGACCGTGTCAGTGGGCTTGTTGGGATTGCGTCCGATGCGCTGCTTGCGGACCTGGACCTCGAGCACGCCGAAGTTGCGCAGCTCGACGTTCCGGCCTTCCGCGAGCGCCCGTTGGATGATGTCGAGCGTCTGCTGAACCGTATCGACGATTTGTTTCTGCGGGAAACCCGACTTGCGATAGATCTCCTGCACGATTTCGCGTTTGGTTAGGTTGGCCATCTGGGTGGTGGGATTTGGATCACACGCCGTGAAGTGCCGGCCATGCGGTCGGGTTTGTTTTTAGTTCAGTTGCAACAGACTGCAACGTCGAATCCTCGTTGCTGGGAGGGTTTCGTATCTGACGTCCGGAAAATCTCCGATCGAGCTACCGGTCGGGAAAGCGGGCGCGGAGCCCGGCCTCGGTGGCGGCACATATCCCTCGTTCCGTGATCAGCCCGGAAACGAGCCGTGCGGGCGTCACGTCGAAGGCCGGGTTGGAGGCGGGGCTGCCGGCGGGGAGCAGGCCAATCGTGCCGACCGTTCCGTCCGGCAGCCGCCCGGCGAGATGGGAAACCTCGCGCGCGTCGCGCTCCTCGATGGGGATCTCGCGGCGGCCGTCCCGCAGCGTCCAGTCGATACTGGGCGACGGTGCGGCGACATAAAACGGCACCCCGTTGTCGTGCGCGGCGAGCGCCTTCAGGTACGTGCCGATCTTGTTGCACACGTCGCCCGTCGCGGTCGTGCGATCCGTGCCGACGATGACGAGATCCACCCGTCCGTGCTGCATGAGATGTCCCCCGGCGTTGTCCGCCACCACGGTGTGCGGGACGCCGTGGTGGAGCAGTTCCCAGGCGGTGAGGCTTGCGCCCTGGTTCCGGGGCCGGGTCTCGTCGACCCAGACATGGACCTTCACCCCGGCGTCGTGGGCCGCGTAGATTGGCGCCGTGGCGGTGCCGACGTCCACGGTGGCCAGCCACCCGGCGTTGCAGTGGGTGAGGACGGTGACGGCTTCTCCGGCAGGCTTCCGGGCGGCGATCGCCTCCAACAGCGCCATTCCCGCCGCGCCGATTCCCTGGTTCAGCGCGACATCCTCGTCGCAGATCAGCGCGGCGAGCTTGCGGGCGGCTTCGCCGCGGTCAGAGGGAGAGAGGCCGGCGAGTTCCGAGCGCATCCGGTCGAGCGCCCACCGAAGGTTGACGGCGGTCGGGCGGGTGGCGAGCAACGTCGCATGCGCGTTCGCCAACGCGCCGTCAGAGGCGTCGGCGTGCATCGCCAACGCGACGCCCCATGCGGCCGTTGCGCCGATGAGCGGGGCGCCGCGGACGAGCATGGCGCGGATGGCGTGGGCCGTGGCATCCAGCGTCTCCAGCCGGACAGTGACAAAGGCGTGCGGCAGCCGAGTCTGGTCGATGATTTCGACGGCCGAACCACCGCCCACGGGCCAGATCGTGCGATAGTGCCGGCCGTTGACGTTCACCGCGGGATGCTGAGCAGGGCGCAGTTCGGGGCGCAAACCACAAACGGCGAACGATCCGGGTGGACTCGCGACGTCAGCGGCCGAGCCAGACGTCCTGGAAGCGGTGGAAATTGACCTTCGATGGCAGCCATCGGTGGACGTACGGCTGAATCAAATAGACCTGCGTGTCGTAATAGAGCGGGATCACCGCAGCCTGGTCGAGGAGGATGGCTTCGGCTTTCTGGAAATCCTCAAACCGTTTCCGGTTGTCCGCCGTGCGCGTTGTCTCGTCGATGAGCCGGTCGTATTCCGGGTCGCCCCAGCCGGTGTAGTTGTTGCCGCCGCCGGTAACCATCATGTTGAGAAACGTCGACGGATCGGGATAGTCCGCGATCCAGCCGGAGAACGCCATCGTGTAGCTCCGGGTCTGCTGGTTGCGGATGGCCGTCTTGAATTCCAGCGGGGAGATCGTGATGTGCACGTTCAGCTCCTTCGCCCACTCGGCCTGGATCACCTCGAGGTATCGCACGGCCGACTCCGCCTGGTAGGACTGCACGTTAAAGACCGGCAGGCCGCGTCCGTCCGGATATCCCGCTTCCGCGAGGAGCTTGCGGGCGGCCGCAAAATCATCGGGTACCGATGCCCGGGGCGTGTACCCTCCGCAATCGGGCGGCGTGAAGGCGTGCGCGGGGAGGCGCGAGTCGTACAGGACGTCCCGCACGATCCGGTTGCGGTCGATCGCCATGGAGAGCGCGCGGCGCAGCTTGGCATTGTTTAATGGCGGCCGGGTGACGTTCACGAACAGGTAGTACGTCGAGAGGATCGGATCCGAGCGCAGTTCCTGCGGCGCGGTGGCGCGGTAATGGGCGATGCTCGAGTCCGGCAACCCGTAGGTCACGTGGAGTTGTCCGGCGCGGAAATCGGCCTCCTCGGCATCATGATTCTCGATGGGAAAGAACTCGATTCGGTTGAGCCGGACGTGCGCGGCATCCCAGTACTGCGGGTTCTTCTCGACGACGATGCGACCATTCGGAATCCACTGGGTGAGGACGAAGGGGCCGTTGCCGACGAGATTCCCCGGTCGTGTCCACTTCGTGCCCCGTTCGTCGAACTTGCCGTATTTTTCGACCGTCGACTGGTGGACCGGGAGCCAACTGGTGTGTGCGGCCAGGGCCGGCAGGTATGGCGTCGGATGGGCGAGCGTGATCTGGAGCGTCAGCGGATCGAGCACCTTGATGCCGACCTGCGAGAAGTCCGTGATTTTTCCCGCGGTGTAGGCCTCGGCGTTCTTGATCGGCCAGAGCATGTACGAGTACACCGCTGCGAACGATGGCGTCAGGATGCGCCGGAACGCGTACGCGAAATCCGCGGCGGTTACGGGGTCGCCGTTCGACCAGCGGGCATTCGGCCGAAGATGAAACGTGTAGACCAGACCGTCGGGCGAGACGTCCCAGCTTTTCGCCGCCGCCGGCACCGGCTTCGTGGTCTTCTCGTCGAGCCACGTGAGTCCTTCGAAGAGCGCGTAGTCGATATTGCTGTCGGGCCAGAGGCTGACGAGATCCGGGTCCAGGTCGGCGGGTTCGGCCGAATTGCCGAGCAGCAAGGTCTGGGTCGCAATCCCGGCCTCGGCGGGACTCTTGCGCCGGCAACCGGCCACGAGGAGAAGGAGGGCGGCCAGAGCGAGGGCGAATCGGCGCGGAAAAGAAAAGGTCATGGAGGGCGCCGGGAACGTGCGCCAAAGGGAAAACCGTGACGACGCCGATCCGCGGCGGCAAGCGGGAGTTTCCGTCCGGTGGTTAGCCCGGCATGGGCCAACCCGCGCCCGCGGCGCTTTCTCCGGGGCGCTGGCGCGATTTTGGCGTTCGCGCGCGCGGGGATTTCCGCCACAACCGGGCCCCATGAACTTCGCCGGCATGCGGGGATACTCCGCGCTTCGAAAGGACGACGAGATCCTCCGCCACGAATTGAAACCGGGGACGGTGCGGCGGGTGCTGCGTTTCGGTCGTCCCTACGCCGGCATCCTCGCGTTCTTTCTCGTTCTGGTCGTGCTCGATGCCGCCGTCGGAGTCGTGAATCCGCTGATCTACCGACATCTCATCAACGGAGGCATTCTGGCGGGCAAGGCCGGCGTGGTCATCCGCCTGGCGCTGCTCGCCGCCGGCGTGAGCCTCGTCGACAGCAGCCTGACCTTCGCCCAGCGGCAGCTCGCGACCCGGATCGGACTCGACATCGTGCTGGACCTGCGCACGCGCGTGTTCGCGCACGTCCAGCAGATGTCGGTCGCGTTCTTCACCCGGACGCGGACCGGCGCGCTGGTCAGCCGGCTCAACACCGACGTCAGCGGGGTGCAGGACGCCTTCACCGATCTGTTGTCCACCGCGGTGGGCAACCTCGTGTCCGTTATCCTTGTGCTCGGAGTGATGTTCGCGCTCTCGTGGCAGCTCACCTGCGCGGCGCTCGTTGTAGTCCCATTTTTTCTCTGGGCGGCGCGACAGGTGGGCCGGAAGGTGAGCGCCTTGACGCGGGAGGCGTACGACCGCGCGGCCGAGATGAACAACCTGATGATCGAGCGGTTCAACGTCGCGGGTGCCGTGGTCTGCAAGATTTTCGGCCGCCCCGAGGAGGAGCGGGCCACGTTCGCGCAGCACGCGAAACGGGTGCGTGACATCCGGCTTCGCCTCTCGACGTATGCGCGGGTGCTGTATCTCGGCCTCGGATTGATGGCCGCGCTCGCGGTCGCCGCCGTGTACGGATGGGGCGGCGTCGAGGCGGCGCGCCGCGCCCTCGATGTCGGCACCGTCGTGGCCCTAGTCTCGTATCTGCTGCGGCTGTACGGTCCGCTGACCGCGCTCTCGAGCCTCCAGGTCGACGTCATGACCACGCTGGTCTCGTTCGATCGTGTCTTCGAGGTCCTGGATTTGCAGCCCTCCGTGAGGGAAAAACCGAAAGCCCGGATGCTGCCGCCCGGACCGGTCCGGCTCGAATTCAACGGGGTTGGTTTTCGGTATCCCACCGCCGCGGAAATTTCGCTCGCCTCGCTCGAATCCGTCGCCGTGCTCGAGCGGCACCCCGAACGTGACGTCCTGCACGACATCAGCTTCACCGCCGAGCCGGGTGAGATGATCGCGCTGGTGGGGCCTTCGGGAGCGGGCAAGACGACGCTGGCCCTGCTGGCGGCCCGCCTCTACGACCCGCGCCAGGGCGCGGTCGGGATCAATGGCATGGACCTGCGCGATGCGACCCTTGCCTCGGTGCGCGACACCGTGGGCGTCGTGATGCAGGATGCGCACCTCTTTCACGACACGATCCGGGCCAACCTCCGGTACGCGAAACCGGACGCAACCGAGGCGCAACTCCGCGAGGCGCTCCAGGCCGCGCAGCTCCTGCCGCTGGTCGATTCGCTCCCGAAGGGACTCGACACGATGCTGGGTGAACGCGGGCACCGGATGTCGGGTGGGGAAAAGCAGCGGCTTGCGATCGCGCGGCTGCTGCTGAAGGCGCCTCGTCTGGTGATCCTCGACGAGGCGACCGCGCACCTGGACTCCCATTCCGAGGCCGCGATCCAGCAGGCGTTCACGACCGCGCTCGCCGGCCGTACGTCGCTGGTGATCGCACACCGGCTCTCGACGGTCCAGAGCGCGAACCAGATCCTGGTGGTGGACCGCGGACGGGTCGTCGAACGCGGCCGCCACGACGATCTTGTCCGCGCCGGAGGACTTTATGCGCGGCTTCACGCCACCCAGTTCGCCACCGCCGCGAAACCGCTCGAGCGCGGTGGCCGATCCTGACGCCGGAAGCGGCTCAACGGGTCATCTGGTCGAGCCAAAGGTACCGATCCCGGTGTGCATCCGGCGCCGCAAAAGGGCGGGGCTGGAGATGCATGACCTGCAAGCGATCGTCGTAGACTGGCCACTCGGGTAGTCCCGGTCCGTTCGGGTTTCCCGTCTTCGCGAAGTTCGTCCAGTACGTCGCCATCAGATCCGAAACCCTCCGGTCGTCAGGCCGCCAAGGCAGGCGCCGCGAGGACAGCATCTGAAACACGTACTCGATGTCCGAGGCGTGCGGCGCGACGGCCTCGGCTCCCGGCCGGGTGACGGGGAGCGTCTGGTCAAACTCATAACGATACACGGGTGCACCACCCGTGCGTCGCTGCCAGTCCACCCATTGCCAGGTGCGGTAGGCGATGAACGTGTCGCCCTGGTAATCGGCGGCGGCACGGCGCGCCTCGGCGTCCGTCGTGGCGTGATACAGGCGGAGAAAATCGTCGGCGTCGGTGCCAAAGCGCTTCCGCGCGATGCTCGTGTAGTTGGCCAGCGTCGGCCGCCGGCGTCCGAAGTACCCGCGCCAGTTGCCTTCGTCGCGGTTCCAGCCGGCCAACAGCGGGACGTGGGCCTGCGTTCCGGCCGCAAAGATCGCCCGCGTATCCTCCGGCAGCACGTACCCGTCGATCTCGCGCGTGAAGGACGGACGGGGCTGTTTCAGCGAGGCGTCGAGCAGCCGGCGCGCCGGCACGGCCCGCAGCGCGGAGAGCGAGGTGGTGTTGAACGCCGCTTGGACGAACTTCGTGCCGACCGCCTCCGCTTCGCCGAGGGAGTGCAGGGGCTCGAGATCCCGAAAGTATCCGCCACTTTCGCCGATCGCCTTTTGGAACAGGCCGCGGGCGAGCGGTGATGCGACGAGGGCGCTGACGGAAATCGCCCCGGCGGACTCGCCAAAGATCGTCACGTTGTCCGGATCCCCGCCAAACGCCGCGATGTTCCGCTGCACCCAGCGCAGCGCCGCAATCTGATCCATCAGGCCGTAATTGCCCGAGGCGTCATGACCGGAATCCTTCGTCAGTCCGGGCAGCGCCAGGAAACCGAACACGCCGAGCCGGTAGTTCAGGCTGACGACGATCACGCCGTGCCGACACAATGCGCTTCCGTCCTGCCGCGCCTCCGAGGTCGATCCCGCGACAAATCCGCCTCCAAAAATCCAGACCATGACCGGCAGTTTCCGGGCGGGCGCGGTCTCGGGTATCCAAAGATTCAGATACAAACAATCCTCGCTCGGGCCCGGGTCGTGAAACACCATGTCCGAGAAGATCCGCCCCTGCATCGGCCGCGGGCCGAAGCGCGTCGCGTCCCGGATTCCCGCCCAGGGCGCAACGGGTTGCGGCGGCCGCCAGCGCAGCGCCCCGACCGGCGGGGCGGCGTACGGGACGCCCTTGAAGCTGCGCACCTGTCCGTCGGTGCTGATGGTGCCTTCGAGGACTCCGTCTGCGATTTGCTGCTGGACGCGGCGCGGCGGAGCGGCCTGGAGGGCGGCGACGAAGCTGACGGCGAAGAGG
>DASZYH010000143.1:0-9275 GCA_035545515.1 Opitutaceae bacterium | reverse complement strand
GTCGGAACGGGTCTCACGCCGCGACGTCGTTCCCACGTCACGGGATCGGAGCCGTGCCGCACCGGCTCGTTTTTTGTCGCCGGAAAATCGCGTCGCGACGGACGCGTAAATCACGCGCGGACAAGGGCCGCGCAATTCATGCACCACTAAAGGCAAGGGCTGCGTAGTCCCGTGTTTTCCCGGATGGCACACTGCCGATCCACCCATCCGGGGAACAACGTCTGCACTCTACGCTCATGCCCAACCGTCCGCAGTCCACCGACTTTTTCACGTGCGATGCCAACGAGGCCGTTGCATCCGTGGCCTTCCGCCTCAACGAGCTGATCGCCATTTTTCCGATTACGCCGTCTTCACCGATGGCGGAGTCTTGTGACGAGTGGGCCGCACTCGGGAAGAAGAACCTCTGGGGGGAGGTGCCGCGGGTCGTCGAGATGCAGTCCGAGGGCGGTGTCGCTGGTGCCGTGCACGGCAGCCTGCTGACCGGCGCGCTGACGACGACCTTCACCGCCTCGCAGGGACTCCTGCTGATGATCCCCAATCTGTACAAGATTGCCGGCGAACTGCTTCCGTTCACCTGCCACGTCAGTGCCCGCGCCCTCGCGACGCAGGGGCTCTCGATTTTCGGCGACCACCAGGACGTGATGGCGTGCCGGGCGACCGGATCCGCGCTGCTGTGCAGCAACTCGCCGCAGGAGGCGCATGACCTGGCGTTGATCGCCCACGCGGCCAGCCTGCGTTCGCGGGTGCCGTTCATCCACTTCTTCGACGGATTCCGCACCTCGCACGAGGTCCAGAAGATCGCGAAGCTCTCCGACGACCAGCTGCGGGAGGTGATTGATGAGGCCGACATCGCGGCTTTCCGCTCGCGGGCGATGTCGCCCGACCGTCCAACGCTCCGCGGCACGGCTCAGAACCCTGATGTCTACTTCCAGGGTCGTGAGGCCGTGAACGGATTCTACGACAAGCT
Organism: Opitutaceae bacterium; assembly: GCA_035545515.1. Classification (GTDB taxonomy): domain Bacteria; phylum Verrucomicrobiota; class Verrucomicrobiia; order Opitutales; family Opitutaceae; genus ER46. The sequence continues at coordinate 8,308 of DASZYH010000143.1, read as the reverse complement.
GCCCGGCCTCGTGCAGGACGTGATGGACAAGTTCCAGGCGGCCACCGGGCGTTCCTACCACCTTTTCGACTATCATGGCCATCCCGAGGCGGAACGCGTTGTCGTGGCGATGGGCAGCAGCATCGAGACCCTGGCGGAGACGGCCGACTGGCTCGCCGCCAAGGGCGAGAAGGTCGGCGTTCTGTCGGTCCGGCTGTTCCTGCCGTTCCATATCAAATCGTTCCTCGCGGCCCTGCCCAAAACGACAAAGGCCATCGCAGTGCTCGACCGGACGAAGGAACCGGGAGCACTGGGCGAGCCGCTGTACCTCAGTGTCGTCGGGGCGCTCGCCGAAGGCCGTTCGCCACTGGCCGGATCGCCGCGGGTAATCGGCGGCCGGTACGGACTTGGATCGAAGGAGTTCACGCCCGGCATGGCGAAGGCCGTGTTCGCGCACCTCAACCAGTGGGAGCCGCGGAATCATTTCACCGTCGGCATCGTCGACGACGTCACCGGCACCTCGCTGCCGTTCGAGGCCGACTTCGACATCGAGGCGTCGGACGTCCGCCGGTGTGTGTTCGTCGGCTTGGGCGCGGACGGCACCGTCGGCGCGAACAAGAACTCGATCAAGATCATCGGCGAACAGACGGACAATTTCGCGCAGGGCTACTTTGTCTACGACTCGAAGAAATCGGGTTCGATGACGGTGTCGCATCTGCGGTTTGGCCCGCGGCCGATTCGGGCGCCGTACCTGATTCAGCGGGGGGATTTCGTGGCGTGCAGCCAGTTCAGCTTCGTGGGCCGCGCGGATGTTATGAGCTACGCGGCGACCGGCGCCACGGTGCTGCTCAATTCGCCCTTCGGTCCGCAGGAGACCTGGAAGAAGCTGCCCCGCGAGTGGCAGAACGCCGCCATCGCGAAGAAGGTTCGTCTGTTCGTGATCGACGCGACGAAGGTCGCGCAGGACAGCGGCATGGGCCGCCGCACCAACACCGTGCTCCAGACCTGCTTCTTCGCCCTTTCGGGCGTGCTGCCGCAGGAGGAGGCGATTACGCAGATCAAGAAGGCGATCGCGAAGACCTACGGCAAAAAGGGCGAGCAGATCGTGAAGATGAATTATGCGGCGGTCGACGCGGCGCTCGCCGGGCTGTCCGAGGTCAAGCTGCCGGCCGACGTGGAGGCGGACGCGGTGGCGACCGTGCCCCCCGCCTATGCGAACGCGCCGGAATTCGTGCAGAAGGTGACGGCGCGGCTGCTGGCCAACGAAGGCGACCTCATGCCGGTCAGTGCAATTCCGCTGGACGGCTGCTGGCCGACGGGCACAGCGCGGTTCGAGAAACGGAACATCGCCCTGGAAATCCCGCAGTGGGACGCGTCGATCTGCATCCAGTGCAACAAGTGTGCGCTGGTCTGCCCGCATGCGGCGATCCGGGCCAAGATCTATTCGCCCGCGGAACTCGCCGAAGCCCCGGCCGGGTTCGCCTCGACGAAGTTCAAGTCGGCGGAGATGCCGGGCCTGCTCTACACGCTCCAGGTCGCGCCGGAGGACTGCACCGGGTGTTCGATCTGCGTCCAGGTGTGTCCGGCGAAGGACAAGACCAACCCGAAGCACAAGGCGATCGACATGGTGGCGCAGCCGCCGAAGCTCGAAACCGAGCGTGCCAACTGGGACTTCTTCATGAAGCTGCCCGATCCCGACCGCACGAAGCTCGATATTTCGACGGTCAAGGGCACGCAGTTCCTGCCGCCGCTCTTCGAATTCTCCGGCGCGTGCGCGGGATGCGGCGAAACGCCTTACCTGAAGCTCCTGACCCAGCTGTTCGGTGATCGCATGCTGATCGGGAACGCGACCGGCTGCTCGTCGATTTATGGCGGCAACCTTCCGACGACCCCGTACTGCGCCGACACCAACGGTCGTGGGCCGACCTGGTGCAATTCGCTGTTCGAGGACAACGCCGAGTTCGGCCTCGGCCTCCTGCTCGGTGTCGAGCAGCGGGCGAAGACGGCACGCGAGATCCTCCAGAAGCTCGCCGCGCGGGTGGGCCCCGACCTCGTCACGGAAATCCTGCGGGCGGATCAATCGACCGAGGCCGGAATCGCCGCGCAGCGGACCCGCGTCGCCGCGGTGCGCGAGGCGCTCCATGGCGCGGTCGGACCGGATGTCTCACGGTTGCTCGCGCTCGCCGACGACCTCGTTCGAAAGACCGTCTGGATCATCGGCGGCGATGGCTGGGCGTACGACATCGGGTACGGCGGCCTGGATCACGTGCTGGCGTCCGGGGCGAATGTGAAGGTCCTGGTGCTCGACACGGAGGTTTACTCCAACACCGGCGGCCAATCCTCGAAATCGACGCCGATGGGCGCGGTGGCGAAGTTTGCGGCGGGTGGAAAATCGATCGCCAAGAAGGACCTGGCCCTGATCGCGATGCAGTACGGGCACGTGTACGTCGCCCGGGTCGCGTTCGGCGCCAAGGACGCGCAGACGGTCAATGCCTTCCGGGAGGCGGAGGCCTACAACGGACCGGCGCTCATCATTGCGTACTCGCACTGCATTGCGCACGGATACCAGCTCCATCTCGGACTCGACCAGCAGAAGCTGGCGGTCGATTCGGGGTACTGGCCGCTCTTCCGCTATGATCCGCGGCTGGCCGCGAAGGGAGAAAATCCCCTGCGCCTCGATTCGCCGGCGCCGAAGGTCGAACTGAACAAGTTCATGGCGAACGAGACGCGCTTCGGAATCCTGCGCAATATCAACCCCGCCCGCGCCGACGAACTGGCCGCGCAGGCCCAGGCGCAGGTGCGACAACACTACGCCCTGTACCAGCATCTGGCCGCGCCGCATACGACGACGGGCAACGGCCATGCCCCGGTCTTACCCCCTGCTGGATCGACGGCCACCGCGGCGCCCGCCGCCAAGCCGCCGGTCCGCGCCAACTCCTAACCCCTCTCCTCTGTGACTGTCCGGTCGAATCCAGCCGGCCGGGCGGCACCAGGGGCCGGGTCGGCAACGACCCGGGAATCCTCTCCACCATGAATCTTACCACAAAATATCTCGGGTTGACCCTGCCCAATCCACTGGTGGTCGGTGCCTCTCCGTATTGCGATACGGCCTACGTCGCGCGGCAACTGCAGGATGCCGGAGCGGCCGCCATCGTGATGCGTTCGCTGTTCGAGGAGCAGATCGACGCTGAGCAGCGAGCGCTGGCGCATCATATCGAGTCGGCGGCGGAGAGCCATGCCGAGGCGACCTCCTATTTCCCGTCGTTCTCCGAATACCAGCTCACGCCGGATCACTATCTGAAGCAGATCGAGCATCTGAAGAAGACGCTGACGATCCCGGTGATCGGCTCGCTCAACGGCTGCCGGCCGGGCGGATGGATCGAGTATGCGAAGCGTTGCGCGGATGCCGGCGTCGATGCGATGGAACTGAACCTCTACCAACTCGTCACCGATCCGGCGCTCCGCGCCGCGGATGTCGAGGCGAGCATGCTCGAGACCGTCTCGAATGTCGTCGGCTCGGTCTCCGTGCCCGTCGCGGTCAAGATCTCACCGTTTCACTCCTCACCGCTGAACTTCGCCCTGGCGTTGGAGAAGGCAGGCGCCGCCGGGGTTGTGCTCTTCAACCGCTTCTATCAACCCGACTTCAATCTCGAGGACCTCGAGGTGCTGCCGCAACTGAAGCTTTCGGATCCGACCGAACTCCTGCTGCGGCTGCGCTGGATGGCGATTCTGTCCCCGCACCTGAAAGGCTCGTTGAGCGCGAGCGGCGGCGTCCATTCCGCGGAGGATGCGGTCAAGGCGCTGCTCGCGGGAGCGAACACGGTTCAGGTCGTGTCGGCGCTGCTGAAGCACGGCCCACGGTTCATCACGGTCCTGTTGAACGGAATCCGGCACTGGCTGACCGAGCACGGTTACGAGGACATCGACCAGCTGCGTGGCGCGATGAATCTCAACCGTTGCCCAGATCCATCGGCCTTCGAGCGCGCCAACTACATTCGGATTCTGCAAAGCTGGCGGGTGTAGGAGGCGCGCGCGGTGCCGTGAGGCCCGCGCCACCGGCTCCGGCCGGTCCCGATCGCCGCCCCGCGAAGCGCCGGTGCCGGCGGGCTGGCGCCATGGTCGGCGCTCGGTCGCGTCCGAATTGCCACATCCGGGCCAGCGGACCGGCGAAGGTGATCCCCGCTGATAGCCGTATCAGCCGGTCTGCTACCATCGACGGTGGGGTCGACTGGCCGGGCCCGGGCCTGCTAACCTGCGGAATCCCGCGGCCTTGGCCACCACGGCGGGTCGCGCAACCAAAGGACTGCCATGGCTCAATGCGAATGCCTGCCCCGGTGCCCGTTCTTCAACGACCAGATGCCCGACTCGTCCGGGCTTGGTGCCATCTACAAGCGGAAATACTGCGTGGAAGGCAGGGCCGATTGCGCGCGGCATGTCGTCTTCAAACGGCTGGGAGCGGCAGCGGTTCCGATTGACCTGTATCCGAACATGATGGAGCAGGCCCGGCGGATTGTCGCCTCGGCGCCGTAGCAGGATCGGGTTGATCCCGGCGGTCGGCGGTTGGCGGTCGACCGCCGCGCCGTCAGCGAACGGCGACCGTCGTGGATTCCACTGGCGCGGTCGTCGCTGCCACCGAGCGGCTGTAACCGTTCAGTAACTTCGACGGCAACACTCCCAGCGCGACGATCGCAATGATCAGCGCGACACACAGGCCGCGCGTCGGCCAGTCGAGCGCGATCGGAGGCGCGTTGACGGAGCGGCTGTTCTCGCCAAACACCGCGTGACGCACGACGTTCAGGTAATAGTAGATCGCGATGGCGGCGTTGATCATCGCGATGACGACCAGGGCCAGATGCCCGGTGCCAAGTGCGGCCGTGAGCATGAAGAGCTTGCCCCAGAAGCCGACGAACGGGGGAATGCCGGCCAGGCCGAAAAGTCCGATGATCAGCGTCACGGCGAGCAGCGGCGAACGGCGATGGAGGCCGGCGAGCGCCTCGATGCCGATGTTCTCGCCATCGTGCGAGACGCGGCTGATCACGACGAAGCACGCCAGCACCATCAGCATGTAGCCCGTGACATAGTAGAGCGCGGCCGCATATCCCGCGGTCGTCAGCGACACGAAGCCGACCATGGCGTACCCGGCATGCGCGATCGCTGAAAACCCGAGGAGACGCTTGAAATCCTTCTGGGCGAGGGCGATCAGGTTGCCGTAGAACATCGACGCCACCGCCAGAACCGTCAGCACCGTGGCGATCACGTGATTACCCGGCGTCGCGAGCGAGACAAAACGGACCAGCACGGCGCCGGCGCCGACTTTCGGCAGCGAGGCGATCAGACTCGTGGTCTCGTTGGACGCGCCCTGGTACACGTCCGGCGTCCAGAAGTGAAAAGGGAAGACGGCAAGTTTGTAGAGGAAGCCCGCGAACGTCAGCGCCAGCCCGGCCACCGCCAGCGGGGTCGCCGCAACCGGCGCGAGCCGCGAAACCATGAGCGGAATGTTGGTCGTGCCCGTCAGTCCAAACAGGTAGCTCAGCCCGAAGAGCATGACGGCGTTCGCCGCGACCCCAAACATGATGTACTTGATCGCAGACTCCATCTGCGCGCGCTGCCCCTCGCGCTCCCGTCGCATCGCGACCAGCAGGTAGAGCGGAAACGACGAAAGTTCGAGGGCAATGACGAGGGTCAGTGCGTCGATGCAGCTGACGAGCATGATCACCCCGGTCGCGCTGAGCGTAAGGAAGAGGAAATACTCGGGGCGGACTTTTTCGCGGATATCCGGAAGGTCGCGACTAAGGATGATGATTGCCGTGAACCCGGCGGTCAGCGCGAGCTTCAGGAGTTGGGAAAACTCGTCCACCCGGTAGGCGCCGCTAAAGAGCGTCGCGTGATCGTGCACGGAGAGCAGCGAAGCGAGAAACGCGAGGCACCCCATGGCCGCGGCGGCATGGCGGGCACGGGTACCCGACGCCGCCCGGAGCGTGAGGACGAAGAGCCCCAGCGCGCCGAGCAGCAGGACAAGTTCCGGAAGAAAGGCGGTCAGGCTGGTCATCGGAGTGAATCCGCGCCCAGACGCCAATGGGCGCGGGAGGCGGAGCAGGAAGGATTCAGGGCCGGAGGCATGGGTTGGTGGCTTGGACGAGCATCACGGCAGCGGGGTCGGCGCGTGTCCCGCCTGTTGCAGCACGTGAACGATACTGGGATGCATCACGTCGATCAGCGGCTGCGGATGGAGTCCGATCCAGAAGACGAACACCAGGAGCGGCGCCAGGGTGAGGAGTTCGCGGAGGTTGAGGTCTGCGACTTCGTGCGGTTCCGGGTTGGCGGTGCCGCCGTAGGCGACTTTCTGCAGCGTCCGGAGCATGTAGGCCGCGGCGAGGATGACGCCGGGCACCACGCAGAGGGTCAGCAATTTCGAGTGCACGAAGCTTCCCGCCAGCACCAGGAATTCGCCGACGAAGCTGTTGGTCGCCGGGAACGCGAGCGACGACAGGCAGAAGACGCCGAAAAAGGCGGTGAACACCGGGATCTGGCGGCCGATGCCGGCGGCGGCGGCGAGTTCACGCGTGTGCAGGCGCTCGTAGATCATGCCCACGCAGATGAAGAGCGCGCCCGTCGTGATGCCGTGATTGATCATGACCAGCGTCGCCCCCTCGGCGCCGGCCACGTTGAGCACGAAGATTCCGAGTGTCGCAAATCCCATGTGCGCGACGCTGGAATACGCCACGAGCTTCTTGAGATCGGACTGGGCGAGCGCGGTGAAGCCGCCGTACAGGATTCCCACGACGGACAGCGCGAGCAGGTACGGGGCAAAGACCGCGGTGGCGTGGGGGGTGATGGGCAGGCAGAAGCGGAGAAAGCCGTACGTGCCCATCTTGAGCAGCACGCTCGCGAGAATCACGCTGCCGGCGGTCGGCGCCTCGACGTGGGCGGCCGGAAGCCACGTGTGAAAGGGGAACATCGGCACCTTGATGGCAAACGAGACGAAAAAGGCGGCGAAGACCCAGAGCTGAAAGGTGTCGCCGTAGGGCCGGCCCATCATTCCGGGAAGGCTGAAACTGCCGGTCTGGAGGCGCAGCGCGATCAACGCGACCAGCAGGAAGACCGAGCCCGCCATGGTGTAGAGGAAGAACTTGATGCTGGCGTAAACCTTCCGCGGGCCGCCCCAGACGCCGATCAGCAGCGCCATCGGAATCAGCATGGCCTCCCAGAACACGAAGAACAGGATCGCGTCGAGGGCGCAGAAAACACCGATCATCGCCGTCTCCATCACCAGGAGACAGATCATGAATTCCTTCACCCGCGTGGTAATGTAGCGCCAGGACGCGAGGACGCAGAGCGGCATGATCAGCGTCGTCAGCAGGACGAGGAGCAGGCTGATGCCGTCGATGCCGAGGCTGTAATCGATGCCCAGGGCGGGAATCCAGCGATGATGCTCCACGAACTGGAACTCGGCCGTGCCGCGACGGAATTGGAACCAGAGCGGAAGCGAAAGCAGCGCGATGACCGTGGTGCAGGCGAGCGTCCACCACCGCAGGAGGCGCTCATTCCCGATCAGGGCGGTGCCGGCGGCGGCGGCAAGCGGACTGAAGATCAGGACGCTCAGCAAAGGCACGCTCTCGGTGAAACTGGAAATCGAGCTCACGGGAAGATGGGTCAGAAGAACAGCACGACCACGATGACGACGGCGGCGGCGACGCCGAACGCGACGGTCAGGTTTTCCTGCAGCACCCCGCGCTGGGCGTTCCGCAGGCGGCCACCCAGGCGTTTCACTCCTCCGGCGAAACCGTCGACCACCCCGTCGATCACGACGGAGTCGAACAGCGCCGCGACACGGGACGACGCCATCAGCGGGACGAGCCCGGCGAACCGGTAGACGTTCCCGATGCAGGTGTCGACATACTGGATCGGTTTCGAGGCCAGCCAGAGGAACGCCCGGCCGCCCATGCGGTAGGGCCAGTCGAGGTCGAGGCTGATCTTCGCCTCGGGTTCGAGTTTCTTGATCAGGAGAAAGAACCCGAGCGCCGTGAACAGCAGGATCTGAAGTGTCTCGGAAACGTGGTAGGCGGTGTACGGCTCGAACTCCACCGGGTAGGGCAGCATCCGGTAGAGATAGGGCGTGTAGCAGCCGATGAAGATGCAGAGGAACGACGTCACGGCCATCGCCGCCATCATGTTCCACGGTGGTTCAGCCGCGCGGTCCCACGTCGGCTTGTCGCAGTGGTTCTTCCCGAACCAGATGAAGTACGGAACCTTCAGACCCGTGTGGAGGAACGTACCAGCCGAGGCGAGCATCAGCAGGAAGCCGACCCACAGCTTGTGATCCTCGAAT
>DASZYH010000142.1:0-13371 GCA_035545515.1 Opitutaceae bacterium | reverse complement strand
CGCGGGGTTTGTCACGAGTGACACGCGCCCCCCCGACCCGGGGTGGCGGCGAAATCCGGCCATCTCACGCCGGGATTTGGCCGGATTCTCGGTTTATTTGGCCGGATTCTCCCGCGCCCACCAGGCTCGCTATCGCTATCTATGTTGTCAGAGCACCTTGCGCATTAATCTGACGTTATGGCCGGATTCGAGAATCCGGCCAAATAAAGCAGCCATGGAGCGACCAGTGACCGATTTCCCCGCATGACGGCGCTCTGCGCCGGCGCCAAGCCCGCTGCCATCTGCCGTCCGCGCTCGGCTTTCCGGTCCTCCGTCCCTCGGGCTCTCCGGCCCTCGGGTTCTCGTGGCCAACCGTGCCCCCGCGGGGTTTGTCACGAGTGACACGTGTCAGTCGTGACACGCGCTCCCCGGGGAGTTTGTCACGATCGTGACATGTCACTCGTGACACGGGCTCCTGGGGGGGCGTTGCCGGGCTGTCACGATCGGCGTGCCACGCTCCCCCGGCGGACCGCTGCGGCGGGTCGTCCCAACCGCACCCCGGTGGCGGTTTGTCACGAGTGACACGTGTCAGTCGTGACACGCGCCCCCCCGGGGGGTTGTCACGATCGTGACATGTCACTCGTGACACGCCAGCCGGGGGGGTGTCACGAGTGACACGCCCCGCGTGCGCTGCGCGCGGACTTACTGGCGTCCGGCGTGTCCGACCTGTCCGAGACCGAAAGCGCCCCCATCGTACCGCTCCCGCTCGAGCCCGACCGTCCCGCAATCCCCCAGGGTTAGCCGGGCCAACCGGTCGAGATCGTCCGGCCCGAAACCCCGCCGCCTAACCTCATCGCTCCCGGTCAGCTCCCCGACCTGCCGGAGGCCAGACCCGACCGACACCCGGGCACCGTCCCGCCCACAATCACCGGCACCCGCCCACGTGCGGCGTCAGAATGCCAGCGTTTCAGCCCTTCTCGGCCTCAGCCCTCCACCCTCAGCCGTCCCGCGTACGTCCTTCCGACGTTTCCCGCTTTTCCGATTTTCCACTTTTCCGCACCTCCGGCCGCCTCACCCCCTTCTCCGTGGCAACTCACGCCACCACCCTCCTCACCGATGCCGGCTCCCTCCCCTGCGGCCAATCCCGCCCCAAGCACCACCCCGCGCAGTGACCGCCCCAGCATGATCCCAGCGGTGTTGTGTGAGCCAGCGAACCCGACGTTCAATGCGCCATCAGCCGCTTGGCGGCACTGCTCCGGCCAGAAAAATCGACGTGCGGTGGTGGTTCAGGAAGAACCTCTGGTCGGAGTTGAAACCGCCGACCTGCGGCGGGGCATCGGGATTCACGCCCATCCGGCGCAACGCGTCAGGATCGGCCACCGGCGAGATGAGCGTGTCGCCGTTGTCATCGAAGGAAATGAAGCCGCGGTCGAACAGATGATCGATCGATGGCGTCAGCAGCAGCCCGTTGCCGGCCGCGAGTCGCTCGGCGTTGTCTGATTCGCGCCACGGCTTGATGTGACTCGCGATCAGGTGGACCGGATTGGTGACGCGAGTGATCCGGCACGCGTGCTCGAACCGGCTGACGTTTTCCTTGAACCGCCCCTGTCCCTTGCGCGCGAGGACGAGCGCCCTGCGCTCCGTTTCACCGATTTGCAAGGTTTCGATCCTTTCGGTCTCGCGCGCCTCCCACTCCTCGATCCCTGGCAGCGCGATCTCGACATCCGAGCCGCCCTGCTCGGCCGCGTGCAACGCCGGCGTGGCGAATCCGATCAGATCCTCGAGAATAATGCCCAGTGAATCCGGGATCGCAGCCAGGTACACCGACTGCCGACCCGTGCCACTGGCATTGAGCGGCGAGTAGCGGATCCCGATGTACGGTTGGATCCGATCGAGATACTCCCGCGGGCCGACCGGAATCCGCGCCGGGACGAACCCGACGTCGACCCGCCAGCCAATCGCGTCCCAGACCTGCCCGATATGCCCAAATTCATCCGGCCGCGGCGACGTGTAGCAGTACGTTTTCGCGAGCCCGGCGCCCTGGACGCGACCGAAGGCATACGAGAAGACGACATCGCCGGGCCGGACCAGCCGCATGAAATCATAGAACGGATTCCGCTGACCGCCGGCCTTGGTCTTGGGCGACCAGACATACCCGCCCTGGAATTCCTGGCGGAACGTCTGCTTATGATTCACCCACCAGTAGCTCACCGGGCCTCAAGCGATGCCAGGTCGCCGATCCCGCGTCGAGTCTTTGGCGGAGACGTAGACACCCGCGCAAAAACGAGTAATGACCCGAATTTCGATCGTCGTGAGTGGCTCCACTTGGCAGCTTGCGCCATTGGATGAAGAAAAAGCCGCCAGTGTCAGGGATGGGGCCGATAAAGTACACTCCGAGCGCTCTGGATTTCAAAAATTCGAGCGACGGTGTCACGGAGTTCTTCGGACAGGAAAAGGCTCTCGCTCGGATTGAGATTGCGATTGAGGCCGCAGTAAAACGCAACGAGCCCGTACCACATATTCTACTTCAGGGGCCGGAAGGAGTTGGAAAGAGGACGCTCGCCCTATATCTCGCCCAAAAAATTGCGCTCCGGTTTTACGTCGGGGTTGCGCAAGCGACCGCGGACGCAATCTCACAACCAGGAGATGTCGCTGGCCTCCTTACGAACATAAACAGGCGCGACGTCGTGATCATCGAAAATATCGAGAGGCTACCTCGTGCCGCCGCTAAGACCTTCATCCACGCCCTGACATATCGCCGCCTCGAGGTCGCAATTGACCAGGGTCCGAATGCGAGGGTCGTCACGCTGTCACTACCGGAGTTCTCGTGTATCGCGACTACGACCGAAGATTCACTGGCTCACGATCTACTCGCTGGTTTCCGGTTGGTTGCCGCGCTCGACCGATATTCATCCGGAGACCTAACCACGATGATAAATGGATATAGCTCCGGAAAGAAGCTGACGCTGGACGCCGGGGCCGTCGATTACATTGCCCAATCATCGGACGGGCTTCCACGGGAGGCGTTTCGTTTAATCGAACTGGTGCGTGATTACGCCCAGGTAAAACATCCCGCAACCGTATGCATTACCTCCGCGATCGCCACGGAGGCAGTCGAGTTCATGCGGGAGAAGCCCTCGCCTACCGCCCAGGCCTACGACCGAGTACCCATTCCGGCAGAAGTCCGTCGTGAAGTCTGGCGACGAGACGGAGGAAAATGCGTCAAGTGTGGTTCGCGAGAACGGCTGGAGTTCGATCACATCATCCCGGTTTCGCGCGGGGGCTCGAGTACCGCCCGCAACATTGAATTGTTGTGCGAAGCGTGCAATCGCGCCAAGTCGGACAACATCGGGTGACGCGGGACATTGGGCCACAGCGTGCGGCCGCCGACGACGATACGATCGCGTACGTCCGAACGACATAACGGGCCGCCGCGGCGCTATGACGCTCTCCAGCATTGTCGAGCGACTCGCTCGATGGCGCTATCGCGCCGTTCCTTTCAGTTCGAGCATCCCGACGACTCTCGATTCTCGAGCGTCACCAACCGAGCCTATCACGGGCCGCGGTGGTCATCATGATGTGGGTCAGCGTTGCGCTGGCCAAAGCCGTACGTGGTGCATGGCGGAGAGGTTTCATCCCATGACTTACGTGCCGACCACCGATAGCCTGCTCGCTCCTTCGACCGAATACCCGGCGGGTCCGATCCCGGATCCAACGTTCGCCGAGGCGCTCCAGGCGATGCAGTCTGCCGCCGCGTTCGTTCACGATACTGCGCTGGCACTCAAGACCGCCACGGGAATCGAGCGCCGCGACCTCGTCCCCGCCGTGACCCTCCTGCATGAAGCCTCAACGCTCCTCCACCACCTCACACAGGGGTTCTCCCATCGCGCAGCCCGTGCATGAGGCCGGCCGAGACCGCTGCGATTCCGGGCAGACGCGCGGTGAGGGCACCGCGCCCACATCAACATCCCGTAGGCTACGCGTCCGTACGACCGACGCCCGAAAATCTGACGGAGCAAATTCTTGCGTGACGGCGATTGGGTTCTGAAACTCACGCCCTTCCGCGCTCCACTTCCGCTTCGAACGGCCGTACGCGAGGCCCATTTCGCTGGCCGTTCCGCTATCGCCCACTTTCACCTCTCCTTGCCGTTTCCGCTCGCCCGTCCATGTCCGACAAAGCTGCACGCCAAAAGTCCGACTCGCAGCCCGGCTCCGGCAGCGTCAACCAGAACCCCGAGCAGGTCGCCCGCGATGCCATCGACGCGCAGCTTCGAGCGGCAGGATGGACGATCCAGTCCAAGAGCACCATCGATCTTCACACCGGTGACGGACAGGCGGTGCGCGAATACACCACGGACTCGGGCCCGGCCGATTATGTCCTCTTCGTCGACTGCCGGCCGGTCGGAGTGATCGAGGCGAAGAAGGAAGTCTGGTATTACGATTACCGGACGAACATCCACCACACGCTGAAGCGGAAGCCGCTCCGATTCGAAGACCTCGCGGAATTCATCGCCTGCTACAACCCGGAGAACCGGCACAAGCGAAAGGAAACGTGGCACGCGGAGAAGAATCCGACCGGGCGGTTGCGCCGGTTCACGCACGCGGAACTCGCGGCGCGGGACAAGACCAGCCTGGACTTGTTCTGGCTGAAGGACGAAAGCCTGACCGATCTCGACAGCCTGCCCGAGCCCGCCGACCTCGCCGAAGAGATCATCGAAAACATCGAGGCCGCCCTGGCGAACTTCCGCACCGTCGCCGCAAGGCTCGCTGCGAAGTAGCGTTACCCGCAAGTAAGGATTCTGGCCACGCACGCACGAGGCGGTGACAGAACTAGGTTGCCACCAAATCCACTATCGGAAGCAGAGGCTCCGGTGCCAGATACACTAAATAAACTACATCGGGCGATAAGTGGCCTGTCTCCGGAAGCTCCTCAATCCCTGCAACCGTAGAGATCCAGGATTTCGAACGAATTAGTCCATTTTTCCAACGTTCTACAGCAGCCCGCACTTTCGGCGAATCGTAAAGACCCACAAACTTGAGTGCGTCCGCCAATTTTGGTCGCAAGATTTTCGCTCGCGGAGAGAGTTGATTTTGGGATTTACCAGCTGGTGGCCGCCCTAACATCTGCAGGACATCGTTTGTGAGTCCCTTAACCTGTGCAGCTCCGAAGAAAATTCCGCCATTCATCGGAATATTACCTTTAACTTCGGCGATCATATTTGGATCTGCGCTATCTAAATCGAATCCAGCCGCGTTGGGATGCAGGTCATTTATAGCTTTCCGCATTTTCTCTGCAGCAGTCGCGCTAAATCCACACCTTCTTTCGAGCTTGGTAACCAACGCCAACGCGAGTCTTACAGTTACAATATCATGAATTCTAGCGCACGCTGCTTTCAATTGCAGAAGATCTGTAAAGCTCATGTTACTGTAGTAATCTGTCCGCGGAATTCGCAGAGCCGCGGCAATTGACTCATTGAACCTTGCTCGAAGATCCGCCTCACGGGCATACCTGGCCCTATCAAGCTGCGGTAGCGTGCCGGAGGTCTGCTCACAGGATTTACGTGATTGCACGGTTATGCGTTTGCGAGGCATGGATCGAAAACGCACATACCACCCGAACCGATCGCTTCATTCAACGGCAGAAACGACGACGGTCTTTACGCGGACAAATTGCGAGTGCGTCACATTCCGGTTAGCGGTGACGAGGATCGAACAGATGGGCATATAGGTTGCCCGCGAGGAGATGGAGGAATGCTAATGTCGTGGGTACCGGGCAACACCGTTGCTTTGCGGCGCAACTGTTTCGCATGCCGCAATGGCTTATTGCGAGAATTCGCGAGCGGCACAGGCGCAGGCCGGTAGTCGGTTCTGCGAACATTGGCCGCCGCCCGCACAGACGTTCGTCATATGGTCGCGCGTTTACTTGCCGCGCAGCGATCGAAGTGGAGACTTCGGCTGAGCGCGATGCCCACAGCGAATGATCTCGCGGCCGACAATGCGGCCTTGAATGACCTGCTCGTCAACTGCCCGGATTTCGAGCGGCTCGAATCTTTGCTCGGCGGGTTCAACCTGTTTCAGGTCCTGAAATTCGAGCACGGCGAAATCCGTCACTCGAACGTCCTGGCATGGATTCTCGATCCAGCAGAGTCACACGGATTAGATTCTACGTTTCTCAAAAAATGGCTGATGCGGGTGCTGCATGAGGCCGGCGAGTTGTCGGGCTCAGCGGTATCTGCTGTCGATGTCGATGGATGGAACCTCGTCGACTGCGAGGTGCGGCGCGAGTGGAAGAACATTGATGTACTCGTCGATCTGACTCTGGACGGCGGCGAGCAGTGGGTAATCTGCATCGAGAACAAGATCAATTCTGCGCAGCACTCGGACCAGTTGAAGCGTTACCGGGCGGCGGTAGAGGACGCATTCCCCGACGCGGCGCGGCGAATCTTCATCTTCCTCACAAAGCACAACGAGCGGCCAGAAGACGTCATGTATGTCAGTGCGTCGTATGCTCAGGTCCACCAGGCTCTGAAGGAATGTCTCAGAAGCCGTGCCAATGCGATTGGCACTGAGCCCAAGGTGCTGCTCGAAAACTATCTTCGACTGTTGGAGGAGAAATTTATGGACGAGTCCGAAATCGCACGAACGGCCCTCAGAATTTATCAGCAGCACCGCCGTGCTCTCGACGTGATTTTCGAGCACCGCCCCGACAACCTGCGAATGGCGTCCGAGCGCATCAGGCAACTGCTCGCCGACAATGCCGAGCAACTCGGCATCCTTCCGGAATCATCGACGAAGCACTACTTGCGGTTCATTCCACGCGGGTGGGACGTTCCAGGTAATACCCACGGAAACGCGTGGGCCGGCTGCAAGCGCACCATCCTGTTCGAGCTGAATCTCACCGGAAAGCGCCCCTATCTCTACATCATCTCAGGCAAAGCGCCAGACCCATGGATCGAACCGATCTGGCTCAAAGCTGGAGCGCCTCCATTCAACCGACCGAAGCGACAGGTTCGTACCCGGGTCTGGTGCACGCTACACATCTGCAACCGCGGAGCGATTCCGCTCGACGACCAGGAGATCGCCGACTCCGCAGACCTGGCACAGAAGATCTACGATTGGACGGTCAAATCGTACCGTGATCCTCAAACCCAGGAGGTAGTGTACCTTCTGGCCGACGAGCTACCCCGGCTGGATATGATGCCTGAGCGCGGTGCCGAAGGAATGTAATGTGGGGGGCGCCGCGACGGTGGACCAATTGCTTTCGAACCCGGCTTGGGTATGGCGTAGTCGCACTCTGCCACGCTCAACTCGGCGCCCCCCCCGAATGAACTATTGGGTAATCAAAGGAAATCCGGCGTACTACAATTGGGACCGAGACCTGCGTCCAGGCCATCTAGAGGATTGGTGGTCACGATTCCCACCGAAGACACTTCAAGGTGATGACCGAGTTTTCCTTTGGGAATCCGGCGGCGCCTCTCGGATAATTGGATTCGGGGAAATCGTCATTCCGGCCCTAAAACCCAACAGGTATCGGCAGCCTGGCTTCCGTGTCCGATACCTTACCGCGCGGCTTGAATCGATGGTTGGAATTGAGGAACTGCGGTCTGCTCGTGTGCTGCGGCACGCTGCGTTCCTCCAGCCCGCCATTTATCGGACGGTGTACTCGCTGACGAGCGCCGAGGCGGCGGAAGTGTATCGACTGACAGTTGGACGAAACCCTGGTGCTGACGTATGGCGAAATCTGCCTAGCGACGCCGAAGTGCCGGATCCCGAGATTGCTCGGTTCGCGCGCGAGGGAAATCGAAAAGTCGTTGTCCACCTCCGACGTGAACGCGATCCGTCGATGGCCCGTGCGAAAAAAGAGCAGTTTCGCCGAAAGCACGGTCGACTTTTCTGCGAATGCTGCGGGTCGGAGTATACGCAATATGGCGACTCAGCCGAATGCGTGTTCGAGGTGCATCATCGGAAACCACTGGGGCGAGTCCGAAAGGAAACTCGCACATCGCTGAGCGACCTCGCCGTGCTCTGCTCGAATTGCCACCGCGTAATCCACCTCACCCAGCCCATGCCGTCAGTCGAAGGATTAGCGAGAAAGCTCCGCGCCATTCCGGCCAAGCAGACCGTCGCAGTCTCCTGACTATCGATTCACATGCCGCGCGAGTGGAGCCGAGACGAACTGGTGGTGGCGATGAACGTGTATGGACGGCTGACGTTCGGGCAGCTCCATGCGCGCAATCCGCTCGTCATCGACGTGGCCGCGAAGCTGGACCGCACGCCGGGGTCGCTCGCGATGAAGCTCTGCAATCTCGCTTCGCTCGATCCGGCGATCACCAGCACGGGACGGAAGGGGCTGTCGGGCGCGAGCGAGCTCGATCGACAGGTTTGGGCTGAGTTCGAGGCGAACTGGGACGCGCTCGGCGTGGAGAGCGAACAGCGGTTCAACGAACTGATGTACCGCGCGCCGTTGCCGCCCGAGGAACAGCCGGTTGAAACTGACGAATGGACGCGTCGCGGCAACACGGACGTGCAGCGCACGGTGCGGCAGCGTCAGGGACAGGATTTCTTCCGGCGGACGGTGCTCATCTCGTACGGCAACAGGTGCTGCATCACCGGAATGCCCGTCCCGGCGCTGCTGTCGGCGAGTCACATCGTGGCGTGGAAGGACGATGTTCCGAATCGGTTGAACCCGCGGAACGGATTGTGCCTGGCGAAACCGCAGGACGCCGCCTTCGACCGGCACCTGATCACCTTGGACGAGGACCTTCGGGTCGTCCTCTCGAAATCACTCCGCGATCACTTCGCGTCCGACGCGGTCCGGACCAGTTTCGCGCCGTTCGAGGGCAAATCGATCACCCTGCCCTATCGGTTCCGGCCAGATCCCGCGCTCCTCGCGCGGCATCGCGCGGCGTTTGCCGGGTGAACGAGTCGAACGCTGCGATCTCAATTTAGGTGCGCCGAGCCCGCTGCAGAAACCGGCTTTCCACGTTCGGAAATCGAGCCGGCTTCTTCGGCGCTGACTTGGTTCGCAAGCGGACGGGACCGTAGCTTGGTCGCGACCGGAATCGTTCGGGCAGACTTCAATGCGACGACCACTTTTCATCGACGATCTGAGGGCGTGGCTACGGGCCATCTCACTTGTCGCATTCGCGGTGGGCACGGCGTGGGCCGTCAGTGGGCACTCGGGACATGTGAGCGATCCGGCGGCGGTGGCGCGAATTCCAGCGCATCGCTCGCCGCTTCGACCGGGATGTTCCGATCTGCCGGGGCGTACCTCTGCGCCGCGGGTCTCGTTGGATTTCTCCTCTCGTTCATGCCGCGTCGAAGAGCCTGAGTGCGGACGACCCGCTCGGAGCGATCGCGCCAGTATGGTCGCAATGAGAATCGTCGCTTCGCCTGTAAATTTATATCCGGACATTTATCCGGACATTTTGTCCGGCTCGTGTCCGAATGGCTCCCAAATTGGCGATGGTCGAGCTTCAGGGTGCTCACGGCAAACGGTCGCGAGCGACGACACCGCCCTCCCAATCCCGACAAAATTGTCGGGATTCTGCCGGGTGGACGTGTATGCGGAATTCACGTTCGGCGAAGCGTTGCGCCCGGAGGGTGAATGTCGTTCAAATATTCGTGATGAACCCCAGCATTGGTATCGTCGCGGCCGCGTCTGCCAGTCACCAGAAGTTTCCATTGATCGCGGTGCTGGTCGCGGTCGTGGTGCTGGGTTTGATCGCCAAGCGGGTCGCTCAGGTCCGGGCGGAACTTTCTTCAGCCCTGCCGACCTGGCGGACTGACGCAAGCGGCTCCCTCTCAGGCGCCGGCAGTCCTAAATTAAACGGTTAACCGAAATGGTTAACCTTTCTGTTGCCACGAGCCGATCATGCAGCTAGGGTTTCGCAACCATCACCTGGAAAAGTGCGCCAACGACCACCGCTATGCTCAACGGAAGCTCGGACCCGAACGGGCCAGAAAGTACCTTCTCCGGCTACAGCAATTGGCGTCGGCCGTCTGTCTGGCCGACGTGCGCAACTTGCCGCAGGCTGGTTTTCATGAACTCACCGGCGATCGCAAGGGCGAGATCGCCTGCAATGTAGATCAACCCTACCGGCTGATTCTTGTGCCAGCCCATGATCCCGTGCCGACGAAGGAGGATGGCGGGTTGGACTGGGACAAGGTCACGGCCGTGACCATCACGGACATCGTCAACTACCATGGCTGAGACCATTCAGAACCAATTTCATCCGGACCTCGTGCTGCCGCCGGGCGAGACCATCAAGGAGAGCCTTGACGGTCTCGGCATGAAGCAGGCCGAACTCGCCAAGAGAATGGGAGCGTCGGAGAAATACGTCATCGACCTGCTCAGCGGCGCGGCTCCGCTGTCGGCCGAAACCGCCCTCAAGCTGGAACGGGTGTTCAACGTCCCCAGCCGGTTCTGGACCAATCTCGAACAGAGCTATCGCGATTATCTGGCCCGCGAGGCCGAAGCGGCGCGGCTGAAGGCGAGCGCCGACTGGACGCGCCAGTTCCCGTTCAAGGAGATGGCGAAACTCCGCTGGCTCGAATCGGGAGGGGACAGCGTCACGAACACGCATCGGCTGCTGACGTATTTCGGTTGTGCGTCCGAAGCCCAGTGGCACGGGGTTTGGGAAAAGGTCGATGCCGTGTATCGGCATTCCGCCCGGCAGAAGAGCGATCCCCATGCGCTGGCCGCCTGGCTCCGCCGGGGACAACTGGAAGCAGTCGAGCAACAGCTCCCTGCGCACGAACCGGCGACATGGGCGAGCGCCTTGTCGACAATCCGGGCCAATATCAGCGCAGACCCGCAGCAGTTTCAGAAAGTCATGACGGAGCAGTGCCGGCGCGCGGGCGTAGGACTGATCTTCCTGCCCGCGCTGCCGAACGTGGCGGTCTGCGGAGCGTGTGTCTGGCACAACCAGAATCCGTGGATCTACCTGAGCCTGCGCTACAAGACCGACGACCACCTCTGGTTCAGCTTCTTCCACGAGGCGAAGCACGTGCTCCAAAACGTGCGGAAGCGGCTCTTCGTGGACGAGCCGCAACAGGCCATCAATGACCCGCTGGAAGTGGCGGCGAACAGCTATGCCGCCGAAATACTGATACCCGCGGACGCCTATGACCGGTTCGTCCAGGGGCGCCGATTCGATGCTGCCAACGTCGAGAGGTTCGCCAACGAGCTGAGGTTGACGACCGGCGTCGTGGTGGGACGGCTGCAACACGACGGTCATGTGTCATGGGCCAGCCCGCTGAATCGACTCAAGACGCACTATGTCTGGGCCATTCCCTGACGGCGGCGGAACCCTGCCGCGCTGGCAGGGTTGCCGGCGCGGTCCGCGTGTCGGCTAAGGGACTGGCCGCCCTACCAGAGGGTCACGGCCCGATCGTCGTCGCAGGAAGCGTCGCTCCGGCTGACGTCGTGGCGACAACACGCCGTCGCAGATATACGAAGGTTTCGATCTCAACCGCTGATGGCAAGCGACACCAACTCCGCGGCGGTGCCGAAATGGGTTTGTCGATTGATATAGAGGATGTCGTCATTGCGGCGTGAACCCCAACCCCACCCCGGCGGTTTCCACGCCGACGGCCACGCCCTCCCCCCAACTCAACACATCGCCGGAGCCCATGCCGTGGCCCGCTGCCCTGCATCACACCTTGGCGACGGCGGGCACGTCACTGGCCGTGATCGCCGCAATCCTCTACGGCACTGGTTTCCTGATTCTGTCGACTTTCCTCGATCGCTTCGGATTGCGCGCTGCCACCGGCGACTTCCTACGATTAACCTATATCCAGATCGGCCTGCTGTATGGCCTGTTCCCGTTCCTCATCATCATCCCGTGGGTAGTGTTCATCGAGAATCGCGAGCCACCGCGGACGAAGCAGAAGCAAGCATGGTTCTCGATGGTGAACTACGGCAATGCGCTGCTGTTCTGCTATTGGATCGCGAGTTTTGCCGCACCGGGCCGGTACCACGAACGCGAAGGCGCGATCGCGCTGTTGGTCTGCTTCACGATCTTTGGCATCTATTTTGGCAGCCGCCTGACCAAACGAGGCGGTCACAGCGACTTCAAGGTCGTGGAATGGGCAGGAGGCGCACTGGATTCTGTTTCGGACCGCTCGCCTTGGTTCGATCGGCATCGGCAGACAATCGTCCGGAGCGGACTCTCGATGGGTTTGGCGGCGTGCGATTGGGCCGTGGCGGGGTCGCCCGCAATCGTCCTGTGGGTCGTCGTGGCGGGCGCCTTCGCGCTTCCGGCGGTCATTCGGCACTACCAGCACAAACCGGCGGCGAAGGGACAGACAATCGCCGCGGTTGCTGCTGTCGCGCTCGCTTTCGGGACGATGGTGATGGAAGTAGCGGTATGGGCGCGCTTCGATTTGGACGATTTCTCGCGCTGCTGCTCGTATTTTTTCATCACACTGCTTCTGGCCGCATTTGCTGTGCGCGAGGCGCGTCGGATCCCAGCCTGGTACAAACCGATGGCGTACAATTCGGGTATCTTGTTCGCCGCGTGCGTGATTTTTGGTCTATTCTACCTGTCGGTACTCGCGTTTGCCTACGGAGTTTATCC
The DNA here is from genome assembly GCA_035545515.1 of Opitutaceae bacterium. Classification (GTDB taxonomy): domain Bacteria; phylum Verrucomicrobiota; class Verrucomicrobiia; order Opitutales; family Opitutaceae; genus ER46. The sequence continues at coordinate 811 of DASZYH010000142.1, read as the reverse complement.
GCGCATCCCCGCCGCGCGGGGTGGCGGAAATTACAGCTATACGTCTGACGTCGTCTTCTATCTTAAGTCCAATGACGCGGATCACCTTCCTCCGGCGATCATCAATCCGATGCGGAGTCCGAAGAGCCATTACGTGCTCTCCGTCCCGCTGAAAGTGATCGAGCAAACGGCGGATACCTATTTTGTGGCGCGTCCGAACGACGCCGGCGGACCGGATGAGTGGCAGAACTGGCATCTCCCAACGATCTACAGCATCGCCCGTTCCTCAACCGTCAGCGTTGTCCAGCTCCGCTCGCACCGCTACCCATAATCCAATTTCACAGTTCACCGTTGTATCGGCGGGGTCAGGTGACCCCGCCATTCATCTTTCGCGCGGGTGAACCCCATCCCTCACTTTTCACCTTTCGGCTCTGCGAGCCGGTAGCCTGGAGGCGGCGGCCGCGCGGGTGGCGATCAAGAGTTCGGCGAGCGAAAAGCGTGGCCGAACGGCTGGAGTCAGCGGTGGTCCCGGAAGGAGGTGACGAGGCGGTAGACGAGCCAGGTCGTCACGACGCAGATAAGAGCTGAACCTGCGAATATCCCGGCCGTTTCGGAGGTGAGCGGCCAGAGTTGAGGCGAGGCGATCAGCGGCAATCGAGTCGGATTGCGATGCATCCGGAGGCGGGGTCAGGCGACCCCGTATGGGATAACCGGACTTGTTCACAGCGGTCCCTTGTAGCCCAGGAAAAGCGGAGAGGGAGCGCTGTGAGCAAGTCCGCGGCGCGGGGATTGGACTGCGCGGCGAATTTGGTAGGATGGGGCCGACCGTCGG
>DASZYH010000141.1:0-5842 GCA_035545515.1 Opitutaceae bacterium | reverse complement strand
GATCCGGTGTAGGGCGGGGTCGCCTGACCCCGCCGCATTCGCCGGACCACAGCCGACGCAAACGATGAAAAGCGTCGCCGATGCGGCAAGTGGGACGACCGACGTGAGAAGGACGATCCCTTCGGTCGAGCGCGTGATGGCGGCGCTGGGCGATCCCGGGTTGCCGCGCGTGGTGGCCGTCGCCGAGATCCGACGGACGATTGACGCGATGCGCCGCGCGGCGCGGGCAGTCGATTTCGATGCGGTTGTGGCTTGCGTCCGCAAGGCACTCGCGACGCTGCGGCGCCAGCGACTTCAGCCGGTCATCAACGGCACGGGAATCGTGCTGCACACGAATTTCGGCCGGGCGCCGCTAAGCGCGGCGGCGCTCCGGGCGCTGCGGGAAGTCGGAGAGAATTACAGCAACCTGGAGTTCAATCTCGAGTCCGGCCAACGGGGTGGCCGGGCGGCGTTTCTCGAACAGGCGCTGGCACAGGTCGTGGAGGCCGAAACGGCGACGGTCGTGAATAATGGCGCCGCTGCGCTGGTGTTGGTCGTCCGGCACCTGACCGTCCGCCGGCGCGAGGTCGTGCTTTCCCGGGGCGAGATGGTCCAGATCGGTGGCGGTTTTCGGATTCCGGAAATCCTGGAGGCGAGCGGGGCGGTCGTGCGGGAAGTGGGGACGACGAACCAGACGTCGCTGGACGATTATGCGCGGGCGATCCGTCCGGAAACGGCGCTTATCCTCCGCGTGCATCGCAGCAATTTTTTCATGGAAGGTTTTGTCGCCTCGCCGCCGACGTCCGCGCTGGCGGGGCTGGCGCGGGGGCGCGGCATCCCGCTGGTCGAAGACCTGGGCAGCGGGGCGGTGTGGGCGACGGAGACGATTGCGGGAGTCGAGCACGAGCCGACGATCGGGGAGACACTGCGACAGGGCGTCGACCTGGTGATTTGCAGCGGCGACAAACTACTGGGCGGCCCGCAGGCGGGAATAATCGCGGGAAAGTCCGCGCTCGTGGCGGCACTGAAGCGCGACCCGCTGTTTCGGGCGCTGCGGTGCGACAAGCTGGTGTTCGCGGCGCTGGAGGCGACGATCGAAGCCCATCTCTCCGGAGCGGCGGCGGAACAGGTGCCGGTATTGGCGATGCTGGGAGTGACGACGGGGGAACTGCGGGAACGCGCCGAAGCGATCGTCAACGCGCTGGCGGCACGCGGTATCGCGGCGGGCGTGACGCCCTGCGTGGGAGAAGTCGGTGGCGGCAGTCTTCCGAGGTCGCAGGTGCCCTCCGTGGCGGTCGAGTTGCTGGAACGGGTCGAACGAGTCGAGGACCTGGCGAAGCGGCTCCGGCATGGCACACCGCCGGTCATCGGGCGGATCGAGCGCGGCCGAGTGCAGTTCGATCTGCGGACGGTGTTCCCGCGGCAGGATGAAGCGCTCATCGCGGCGGTGGGTGCGGCGGTGATGCCGAACGGGCAGCATCGCGAAGAAACGACCAGATTGAGAGTCCAGAGTTGAGAGCTGAGTCGGACCGATGCAGTTGAACCACAGATCAACACCTATGGACACAGATGCGGAGGCGCCTGATGCGTAGGCCGCCCGCTTGCGGGCGCAGATTTCGTGTGAGCGTGTTCATGGCACGTGAATCAGCGCTCAAAAGCACAATCGACATTGCAGCCGGTAGGGCGCGACGTCCCTTCCGCGCCATCCGTGCGGGCGATTTCAGGCGTGAGGCCGACGAACCGCTGCCGACCCGATGACCGAGCGGAACTACATTCTGGCGACGGCGGGGCACGTGGATCACGGGAAGAGTGCGCTGGTGAAGGCGCTCACCGGGACGGATCCGGACCGCTTGCCGGAGGAGAAGGCGAGGGGCATCACGATCGATCTTGGTTTCGCGCACCTGCAACTGCCCGCCTCGCCCGGACGGAGCGACGAGACGCTGACTCTTGGGATCGTCGATGTTCCCGGCCACGAGGATTTCGTGAAGAACATGGTGGCGGGTGTCGGCGCCATCGACCTGGCGATGTTGGCGGTGGCGGCGGATGACGGCTGGATGCCACAGACCGAGGAGCATCTCCAGATTCTCGAATATCTCGGCGTTACCCGGGCGGTTGTCGCGCTGACGAAGGCGGATCGCACTGAATCGAGCGCCCTGCCGGTGGTGACGGCGGAGCTTCGGGCAAAGCTGGCGGTAAGCCGGTTTGCGCAGGCGCCGATCGTGCCCACCTCGGCCGTCACCGGCCTCGGCGGGGAGGAATTGAAGCGCGCGCTGGTGGAACTGGCGCTGCGGACGCCAGCGCGTCGCGATCTCGGCAAGCCGCGGATGTGGATCGATCGCGTCTTTACCGTTCGCGGCGCCGGTACGGTCGTCACCGGGACGCTGTTGGGCGGCTCCCTGGCGACGGGACAGGCGGTCAGCCTGATGCCCGGCGGTGGGACAGCGCGCATTCGATCAATCCAGAACCACGGCAGGGACCGGACCGTCGCGCTGCCGGGGACACGGACGGCGTTGAATCTTTCCGCCGTCGCGGGCAGCGAGCCCGGTGCGGCCCATGATGGGCTCTGCCGCGGCATGCTCGTCAGCGGCGATCCTCTGGCACAGAGCGCCGATACGTTCGATGTGTGGCTGGAACGGTCCAACCGACCGGGGCAGGACACACGGGCGGCGCAGCCGATTGCTCACGGCGCAGTGGTCCGGCTGCATGTCGGCACGGCGGCGGTGGCCTGCCGCGTGGCGCTGGGGCGTTCGGAGCCGGTGCAGCCGGGGGAAAGCGCGCCGGCCCAGTTGCGGCTCGAGGGGCGACTGCCCCTGCGAGCCGGTGAGCGATTCGTCCTGCGGGATGCGGCAAATCGGGCAACGCTCGCGGGCGGCGTTGTGCTCGAGATCGGGCCCCGGAGAGCCCTGGTGGCGCGGCGGGCTCCGCAGCTCGAGCGGGTGCACCAGGTGATGGACGATGCGGCCGGCTGGCTACTGGCGTGTCTGGCGGCTGATACGTTTCGACGAAGGGACGAATTGGTGCGGGCGCTCCCGTTTTCCGCGGAGAAAATTGCGGAAACGCTCGGGAACCTCGAACGGAGCGGACGCGTGGCTGCACATGGTGACTGGATCGCGTCGACGGAACAATGGGAGCGCGTGTGTCACGCCGCGACGGACGCCATTGCGAATCACGAGAAAGCCCACCCGTCGCAGAACGGGTTGCCTCTCGCTCAACTTCGCGGCGTCATTCGGAAACGCAGCGGATCGCCCGGCGTGTCCGATGCCGTGGTGGAACTGCTGCTGCGCGACGGCCATGAACTCGCGGGGGCCGCGATCCGTCGCCGCGGGTTTCAGCCGGCGCTGCCCGCAGGACTCGAGGCGGCGGCCGAGCAAATCTGCTCCCGGCTGGCGGCACGGAAGCTCGACCCACCGACGCGGAGCGACCTCGCCGGCGATCCGCTCCGGACCGAAGCGCTGCGATTCCTGATCAAGACGGGAAAGGTCGTGGCGCTGACGGAGGAGGTGGTGCTGCTGCACTCCGACTATCGCCATGCGGCGGAGGACGTCGGCCGGTATCTCGCGACGCACGATACGGCGACGGTCAGCGAACTGAAACAGGCGCTGGGCTCGAGCCGTCGCGTGGTGGTGCCGCTGCTGGAGCGATTGGACCGGGAAGGTGTGACCGTGCGGGTGGGGGATCGACGACGGAAGGCAAACTAGGGAAAGCGGAAACGTCAGAAAACTGGGGAAAGAAGAAAAGTCTGAAAGAAGAAACGAGAAAGGGACGGAAAGGCGGAAGGAAGCAAAAGTGGCAAAGTAGAAACGCTCGAAAGTAGAAACGAGAAAGGGACAGAAGGCGGAAGGCGAAACGGCGAGCGTGAATGTAGGGCAGGGTCGCCGGACCCCGCCTTGCGGTTCGCGGGACGGCGAGATGCGTCTCGCTGAGGCGAGATCGGCGGGGTCAGGCGACCCCGCCCTACATCGAGACACGTTGGCGCGACGCGGGCCAGGAATGAAAACCTCGGCTCGCTCTCGCTCCGCCTTCGCCAAGGCTTCGGCGGACACGTCGCCGTTACGTATTGCGAAGGCCACTCGCTCACGCTCCGCCTTCGCCCGAGCGCTATGGCGGACGCAGTCGCAGCCACGAGCAAAGACAATCCGAAATCGAAAATCCAGAATCATTCCTCGCGGGGGACGCCGTTCGGGTTGCGTTGCATGGGGACGGGCACGGGGGAGGTGGACTTGCGGGGCAGATAGAGCACCGCGTCCGTGGCGGGGCGGACCACACCGTCGCTGAATTTGTAGAAGCCATCGACGTAGCCCGAACTGTTGACGAATGCCGGCACCAGCTCCGGATGACCGCGGATCGCGGCCTCGAGCGTGAGCAGGGCGAGCGGCTCAATCACGTTCACGGAGGCGAAGATCTGATCGTCGTGGTTTGTGAAGTAGCCGTGGTGAAAATGGACGCGGACGATGTTGTTGCCGAGCGCGCGCCCAAGGGCGAGGTAGTCGGCGCAGTGGGTGCGGAGATAAAGGTCGACGACGGCGAACAGTGCGTGCGCATCGGCGTTTCCGGTCGCAAGGTTGACATGGACGTCCTGTCCGGGGCGGGTGCCGATGTCGCCGAGGCCGGCGGACCGGGCGATGCCGCGGGCGACGTTCCAAAAATCCTCCTGGCCGGTGACGAGGTAGGCGTGCGCGTAGGACACGAGATATTCCGCGGTCGCAGGATAGGGGGTGAGCTTGATGCCGGCGCGGCCGTAGTAGCCGTTTCGCTTCATGACGAATCCGGAGAGATCGGTGCCATCGGTGAGCATCGGCCGGAATGTGTTCGCCGCGGGATTATAGGCATAATGCACGAAGGCGGACATGCCCTGCTCGGTCCACTGGCGGAAGTCCTGGCCATCGGGCCCGAGCGCCTGCGCGAGCTGAAGCTCCATCAGCGCATTGTAGGAATAGATCGTGAGGGAGAGCCGGCTGAGGAGCATGGTCGCCTCGAGCACCTGATGGCCCGGGAGGTCGGGGCCAAACTGCCGCCGCGCCCGGTCGCCAAACCAGGATTGCGTGGCATTGTCACCGGGCGGCTCCTGGGTCTTGCGGGGCTGGGTGAACTGGTAAGCGCCGAGGTGCGTCTCAGGATTGCGCGCTTTGACGTATTGTGCGGCGAGTCGCTTGCTCCAAAGCAACGCGCCGCGGTCGCCGTCGAGCCGGTATAGCATGGCGGCCGCGTAGATGAGATCATTGCCGGCATCGAGGAAGGAAAGCCCCTTGGTCTCGAAATAGGGCGCGGGATCGTCGAACCGCTCGCTCCAATGCGCGCCCGGCGGATGGCCGTAGTCGCCATGACGGCTGACCTCGAGCGTGTGCCAGTTGTAGACATGGGCGTTCCAGAACGCGGTGATGAACTTCACCGTCGCCGCGGGGTTGGTTTCGTACATCAGCTCGTAGTACGGGAACACGTTCTTGAGCTCGTGGACGCTGTTCTTCTCGGCGAAGCCAACGGGCGTGAGCGTCCGCAGATCGATGAACCGGTGGCCGCCCCATTGGAGGAGCCCGCTCGGATCCTGAAAATGGTCGAAGTAGTAGGCGATCTCGGCCTTGGCCGCGGCCTGGTACCGCGCGTCGCCGGTCAGGTTCGTGAGGCCGGTGAGCACCCGAAAAAGATTCTGGTGCGTGGTCAGGTCGGAGAGGATCGTGTTGCGCCCGTCAGGAAAGATCCATTCGACCTGCTGCTTCGTGAACACGTTCACCCCGTTCGCCAGCACCGGGGTCGCCGGCTGGTGCAGGTGATCCGCGGCGTCGGCGAGAACGTTGCGGGCAAATTCGGCGACGGCCTGGACGCGCGCCCGATCATCGGCGGTGGAATCGGTCGCAGTCGCGACGCG
>DASZYH010000140.1:0-9118 GCA_035545515.1 Opitutaceae bacterium | reverse complement strand
CGTAAACCGTGACAAACGGCGGTAGCACGACGAGGCCGATGGAGCCCGCCCGGCCGCGAATCGCCGGCCAGGCCCAGAGGTAAAATCCAATGCTTGGATACGTTTGGCGTCACTCGAAAGGGTTCCGGCGACGATTTCCCGCGGCTGGAATCTTGTCACGTAATACGTGACAAAGGGCGCAGGCAGGGGCGGGATCGCGAGGGCTGGTCGCCGCATGGGGTGTGGACCTACTCATCGGGGGGCGGCGGTTTTGCGATCTTCGGTCCCATGCCAGTCCATCGTCCTCTTCAGCAACGGAGTCTGCTTGATTTGCCCAACATCAGCGTCGCCCTGGCCGAGGCATTGCGTCGGTGCGGGGTCTCCTATCCGCAGGCGCTTTTCGAACTCGGCACCGAGCGCGCGTGGCGGCTGCTGCGGCAGGCCGGGGTGCGTCCCTGCATCCAATCCGCCCTCGCCGTCGAGGGCGCGATCCTTGGCACGTCGTGGCAGGCCGTGCCGCCGGCACGGCGCCAGCAGTTGATGCGGTTCGTCAGCCAGGAACTCGGCTAAGCCTCGTGGTAGGGCGAGGCGTCTCGCAGAGCCGCGGCTCACCAGGGACGATTCGCCCTACCTCCTGGAGCCGTTTGCCGGCCGCTAGAGGCTGTCATGGAATAGCTGGATTCCGAAGTTGGCACACAGGTTACGGATTCGTGTGACACGAACACGTCCGCACGAAGTCAGCGCCCGCAAGCGGTCGGCCTACGATTCGGGCGTCTCCTCGTCTGTACTACTGATCCGTAAATTCGTGCAGGAGAAACACGATTCCCGCATGGCGTGAGGCGCGGAAGGGACTCCGCACCCTACCCGCCTCCGAACACTCGGCCCTGGACTCTCGGCTCTGAGCCTCGGTTTCGACGTCAGCGGCCGATCGGAAATTCCGCGTCGATCAGACGTTCGTTCCGGAGGGCGCCCCAGAATTCAGCCGGGATCGGGGCGGAGGCCAGTTCGAGGTTCATCCGGATGCGTTCCGGTTTCTCGGTGTTCAGCGCGACGGAAGTCACGCCCGGGAGCGCGAGGCCGAACTGCACACAGGCCGCGGCCGGCGCGACGCCGAACCGGCGACACACGGCAAAGAAATTCTCCCGCCAGGCGAACAGCGCCCGATCCTTCTCCGGATCCGGCTGCCGGTAATCGAACCAACGGCCGCCAGTGAGGAATCCGGCGTTGAACACGGCGGAATTGATCATGCCCACGCCGCGGCGGTGCAGGTGGTCGATGAAGGCCACAAGCTCCCGCGGATGCGAATGGACCGTGAGACTGCAGGCGAACATCACCCAGTCCAGGTCCACGCGTTCGGCGATCTCGCGGATCACCTTCCAATCCTTGGATCCGACGCCAACCGCCGCCACGCTCCCGCGCGCCTTGAGTTCAAAGAGTGCGCGATAGGCGTCGAGCACCAGGCCGAACCGGCGTTCACGGTCCGCGGGGCCCGCGGCCGCGGCGAGGAACTCGTCGGGATCGTGGACCGAAACGAGCTGCGGTGAGTACTCCCGGCCAATCAACTCCCGGCCCTGCTCGTAACATTGCAGGATGCCCTCGTAGCTGATCCGCGATTCGGCGTCGTTCGCGATGCCGGCCCAGACGCCGCGCTCAAAGGTCGGTTCGCTGCCCCGGAGCGGCACACGGTACCAGCCGAGCTTGTTGCTGATCAGGACCTGCACGGGGACGACGCCCAACTGCCGCAGCGCGCCACCCAGGGCTTCGAGCGCGAGACCCGCTCCGTATTTGCCGGCGCTGTCGAACACAATTGGCTGCGGTGACTGGTGCGCGATCTCGGACACGATCGCGAGCTTGGTCGCGTCGGGTACGACCTCGTACAGGTTGCCGAGGCAGCTCGTGCCGAAGACGACGGTCGGCACGGCAACGCCGGTCCGGCCGAGCAGCCGATGGGTGGACGCGTGAGAATTGCGCATGACGGTGGCCGCTTTCCGTTGGGGCGGATGGCGCGGTTTTCAACCCGAAAACTGCCCGGGCGATTGCGGACAAAATCGCGGCAGCCAAGGGACTGGCCTCCCTACCACACATGTTCGGTCCGACCTTGGAAGGGCGCGGCGGTATCGCTGCGCCGCGTTACGGGTCTGTTTGGAATCTCGAACGGCCTCGGATGGAGCCCGGACGGGACGGCGTTCTACCATATCGACTTGATGCAGCGGCGCGTTGACCGCTATGCCTTCGATCCGGCATCCGGCCGGTTGGGAGCGAGGGAGACCGCACTCGACCTGTCCGCGGAGCGCGGATTGCCCGATGGCATGACCGTCGACGCGGACGGGCGGCTCTGGATCGCATTCTGGGGTGGCGGCGCGATCAAATGTGTCGAGCCGGACGATCTCTCCCCGCGCAAGATCGTCGAGCTTCCCTGCGCGCAGGTTGCCTCGTGCGAATTCGGCGGCACCGATTTCTCCGACCTCTGCATCACGACGGCCCGTCGCGGACCCGACGGCGCGCAGCGGGCATCGCAGCCGGAGGCCGGCGCGGTTTTCGTCTGCCGTCCCGCCGCCGTTGGGCAGCGTGCGCATCACGTCGGCGACTCGACGCGGCCGAACTCGTTCAGCGAACGAGGGCACCCGACGGTGCTGCGGGTGAGTCGGACGCGACCACTCACGGTAAACTTCATCATGGGCGTGGTCGCGATCCCGCGTGCCTTTGGACAGGTCGCGGCGATCGAGCCGGAAGAGGGACGGGTGGTGCTGGTCGGTGCGAAGGGCGCGCGAGTGGCGTGCACCGTTGAACATGGGTTTCTGAGGACGGCGGAAAACGGTTGAGAAGCGGTTTTTGGTGAGTGCGGTCCCCCTTGGCGGAGCCCGATGTCCTCATCGGGCTGATTCGAAATTAGCGTGCATCAGCAACGCGATGGGGACATCGCGTTCCACCCGGCGCCGAACACTCTCGGCCGGTCAATCGATCGGGCGGATGGCAGGCGACGGCCGGCGAATCATCCGCTCGCTCACGCTCGCAGCCCCGATGGTCAGCACCAACGACAAATCACCAAGTACCAAATACTCTGCCCGGGACGGGCAGTTCCCCCACCGTTCAAAAACACAAAACATCCGGCGGGGGGTCCATGGTCGACGGATGCCGGGTTCGGCTATCCTGACGCATGGAGTTGCTTCGCTGCTTTTCGACCCTGGGTTGCCCGTCCGCGTCGTTGGACGACGTGCGCGAGATCGCACGCCGTCACAACCTGCCGCTCGTCGAACTGCGGGCGCTCGACGGCACGCTGGAACTGGCAGACCATTTCGAAACGGCATTCGGATCGCCCGCCGGCTTCGCCGAACGCCTGCGGCAAACGTCCGTGCAGGTCGTTGCGCTCGACACCTCCGCCCGGCTGATCGGCGGGAGCGAGCACGACTGGCGGAATTTGGAACGGCTTGCCCCCTGGGCGGACGCCGCCGCCATTCCCTGGCTGCGGGTGTTCGACGGCGGGAGCACGGGAACGACTGCAGAGATCGATGAAGCGATCGCCCATGCGCGCCGTTGGCGCGAACGCCGGGACCGACAGGGCTGGCGCGTCGACATTCTCGTGGAGACGCATGACGCACTGACGCGCTCCGCCGCGATTTTGCAGTTCTGTGCGGGTTGCGACGCGGCGGTGCTCTGGGACGCCCATCACACCTGGAAGCGCGGCGGCGAGGATCCGGTCGATACCTGGCGGGCAACCGGCAGTCGGGTAAAGCACATTCACGTGAAGGACAGCATGCCCGACGCCAATGGAGCGAACGGCTGGAGCTATGTGCTTCCCGGCACCGGGCGGTTTCCAATGCAGCCGCTGCTCCGGGAGTTGACCCACTCCAAATTCCAGGGAGCGGTCAGCCTGGAGTGGGAACGCCAGTGGGTGCCGACGCTGCCGCCGCTCGAAATCGCCCTCGCGTCGGCCGAAAAGACCGGATGGTGGTGAGGCGATGACGGACGGAAGCAGAAGAGGCAGAGAAGGAACCACGAATTGACACCAATGGCTCCAACAACGCATGCGGTCGCGCGGCCGCGCGGGTTGATCGTCGCGGGCCGAGGATGCCTGTCCAAGGTTTATCCAGAGAGCGTCCGCCGGTCGCTGGCGGAGATCGGTGATTTTTCCGGGGAACCGGTTGCCCGCGAGGACCTGCACTCGAACCTGCACCGGTTGCGCGATATCGAGGTGCTCTGCACGTCGTGGGGAGCGCCGACGCTCGATGAAGCGATGCTCGCCGCGGCGCCGCAATTGCGCGTCGTCCTCCATGGGGCCGGCAGTGTCCGGCCGGTCGTCACCGACGCGTTCTGGCGGCGAAACCTCGTCATCAGCAGCGCCTTCCTGGCAAACTCGATCCCGGTCGCGGAGTACACGGTCGGCGCGATCCTGCTGGGCAACAAGCGCGTGTTTCATCACGTCCGCGCCATCGCGGCACGGCGGAGCCTGACGGACGGACAGCCGCTCGACCCGCTCCGCTTTGAATGTGCCGGAAATTTCCGGAGCACCGTCGGGCTCGTGGCGATGGGGACAATCGGACGGCTCGTGCGCGACCGGCTGCGTGCCTTCGATGTCCGGGTGATCACCTACGATCCTTTCCTCCCCGCTGCCGAGGCGAGCCGGCTCGGCGTCGAACTTGTGAGCCTGCCAGCACTGTTCGAGCAGGCCGACGTCGTTTCCGTCCATGCCCCGCTCGTCAGCGCCACCGAGGGCATGATCCGTGGTGCGCATTTTGCCGCCCTGAAACCCCACGCCACGTTCATCAACACCTCGCGCGGTGCGATCGTGAACGAAGCCGAGATGGTCGCCGCGCTCCGGACGCGGCCCGACCTCCAGGCGGTCCTTGACGTCACGTGGCCGGAACCGCCCGTGCCCGGCTCCCCGCTGTACGAGCTGCCGAACGTCTTCCTGACTCCCCACATCGCCGGCTCAACCGGCCGTGAATGCGAGCGGCTCGGGGAGTATGTCGTCGAGGAACTCCGCCGCTACGCCCACGGCAAACCGCTGCGGTGGTCAATCGCGCGGGCGCAGGCCGAGGCGGCGACGTAACGGATCATCGGGGTGTCGCCAGACCGGTTTGCCCTTGGCAGATCGACAGAGTCCCGGGCTCCCAAGGCAGGGCGACCGTCGCCGGGGAGTCACTGCTCGGCGCGACGCCTCGCCCTAAGCTCGGGCTATCATTCTCGACAGAGGGAGCCGGTCCTGTACCGGATCACCGCTCAGGGATTGGTGACATTGTCAAACGTCGCCGTGCCGGTTCCTCCGTGATTGCAGATGGCGAGGCCATAATTGACCGATGTCGCCATGGTGATCGTCTGCGGCGTCCCCACTTGCGTCCAGGTGATGCCGTCGCTGGAGGCATACGCAGTGAACGTGTTGCCGCTGCGCGTCAGCCGCACCCAATACGGAGCCGTCACGCTTGCCCCCGCAACGCTCACGGTCGTGGCGCCCGTGCTCGATCGATACGAGAATTGGACGCCCCGGCCGGAGGTCACACCCACGCACGCGAAGGCCGAGTTGGCCGCCAGCGTTTCGCGGATCATGACCGCCCCCTCGCCTTTGGCCGTGTCCGTGCAGGAAAGCGTCGCCACCCGCGCGGTGAGGCTGCAATTCCCGCTCACGGGCTGGGAATCGAAGCTGAAGGCGTCAGCCGTCCACCCCACCATGAGCTGGAGGCCGCTGCCGGTGTCCAGCGTGTAGGTTCCGCTCGACAGGCTGGCGCTGCCGGCCGGACTCACCGAGCCGATATCCGTCTCCGTGAAATTGAAGCTCGGCGGCGTGGCGGGCCAGATGCTGACGGCGTCGATCAGCGTGAAGACGCCGGTGCCGGTGGCGGTGCCGCCGTCGAATTCAATCGTGTGTGCCCCGGCCGTGACCGTGAAGGCACTGGAGGCATAAGGGTACAGGGCCCGCAGCGTCGGCGTGAACGAGCCCACAGTGGTTCCGTCGACCTTCAGGGTAACCGGTTCGGCCCCGGACTTCCCCGGCTGCGCCTGGAACGTGATCACGTACGACCCCGCCGCCGGGAAGTTCACGCTTTGGCTGAACGTGCCTCCGGACGTACCATCGCTCTGGAGCATCGCCGTCTGCCAGCCCTCCGCCGGCTGATGCGCGCCGTAGCCGCCGAAGCTGCTGCCGGCGCTCTGGATCTGCGCGGCGTAACCGCTCGACAGCGCCGTGCCGCTGAACGTCCACGGCGTCGTGCCCGCGGCCGGCTGCACGCCGTGCGAGAACGCCGGCGAGGGCGTTTCGAAGCCGGCGTCACCCACGGCAACCGGGCTGATCCGGGGCGTCGACGTCGCCGGCACACTGACACTAACGCCGTCGATGAACGCCTCGTTGTCGATACCGACGCTCGGCGTCGCAGCGAACGTCACCGTGTAATATCCCGGGTAGCTGATGACAAAAGAGGGCGTCGCGTATTGGGCGAACGCGGTGCTCGTCGGCGTGATTGTTCCGATCAGCGCTCCGTTCAGGAGCACCTCGATGGGCAACGCCCCGTAGCCGCTGCGCTGGGCCGCCCAGAAACCAATCGCGTAAGCACCCGGCGCAGCAAAGTTGACGCTCTCGCTGATCACGCCGTCACCGGACCCAGGCCGCGCGGCATCCGTCTGGAGAAACGCCGCCTGCGGGAAGTTGGTGGAATGCGGGCCCGTTCCGACCGGCGCGGTCGGCGCACCGAGCGCGTTCGCCTCGACACCGCAATTCCCGGTGAACGTCCAGTCGCCGGTCGTTGGATCGTAGGAGTCGGCGCCGTTCACCAGGGCGGGAAGCTGAAATGCTTCGTCCTGGATGACCGCCGGCGCGATGGCGGCAACGGTCACCTTGTCCACGAGCGCCTCGAGATCGTTCCCCGGACTGGCGGTCGCCGCCAGGGTGATCGCGTGATTGCCGGTGGCGTTGATCGTGAATGGGGCGGTCGTAACCGGAGCGAAGCCGTTTGCACCGCAAACCGCGCCCGGCGTGTACGCGACGGAGGAGATTGGGGTGCCGTCCACGCTGACGGTAATGGGCAGCGGCGATTTGCCGCTTCGGGTGGCGACAAGAAAACTGGCGATGTAGGTGCCCGTGCTCGCGAACGAGATCGTCTGCGACATCGCTCCGTCGACGCCCGAAGACCCCGAATCGCTCGCGGCCGCGGTCTGGAGAAAGGCGGTCTGCGTCCCTTCGATCGCGGTGCCCCAGGTCTTCTGGATCCCGGCATTGCCGCTGAAGGTCCAGGTCCCGCCCGTCGGCAAGTAAACGTAGGAACTCGTCGCGGGGGCTTCGAAACCCGGGTTGCCCACCGTGGAGGCATGTCCGGGATCACGATACGACAGCAGATGATTCTTCACGAACTGCCCCGAGACCGAGTACGCCGAGTAAGGCGACGTCCGCCAGTCGTCGATCAATGCTGGTCCGCCGTTCGGGTGCATCGACCAGGCGGTGGACGAGAGCGAGAGCGCGTCGATCGCGCCCATGAGGCCGGGCAGGTAGATCATCGGGGTGCTGCCGCCGAATTTGGTGCCGGATCCGCCCACATCCGTGCCGTCATGGCCGAATTCGCCGATGAGCAGGGCGTATTGCTGCGCGGTCACGGCCCAGGTGGTTGCCGCCGTCCCCTTGGACCAGGGTTCCACCCACGGGTAGATGTGCGCGTCGTACATGATCCCGTTGCCCGAAGTTTCGGTCAGGGCGTAGCCACCGACGAGTCCGCTGAGATCCTGGCAATAATTCATCGTGCCCGCGACGATCACGTTGGTCGCGCCGGTCCCGCGGACGGCATTGACGAGCGCCTGCATCCCGGGCGTGGAGTAAACAACCGATTTGTACGTGTACGATCCGCCGAGCTGCCACACAGTCCACGTGACCCCGGCCGGTTCGTTGAAGATGCCAAAGAGCACCGCCGGGTTGCCGGCGTAAGCCGCGGCCACCTGCGGCCAGAATGTGCTCGCGCTGATGCTGTCCGGCATGTTCGGCGAACTGGTATTCCCGTGGAGATCGATGATGATGTAGGCGTTCGCCGCCGACACCTCCGTCACAATGCTCTGGATCAGGCTCTGGTAGGCCGGCCCGTTGGTGGGATCGAGCCAGTAGTTCTCGTTCACCGGCAGCCGGATCAGGTTGCATTTCCAGACGTTCAACGCCTCGGCCACCGTGTCGTTGATCGTGAAACCCGGCGCGCCGCCGCCCCCGGTGTACGAAGTATCCAGGCCGATGACATTCACACCAGTGAGCTGAACGGTTTTGCCCGTGACGGTGTCCTGGAGGTGATTGCCGACGACCTGAACGGGATCGGGCGCGGCGGTCAACGAAGTCGAGCCGAGCGCGAACGCGCAGCCAGACAACAAGAGTGCGATCGTTTTCTTCATGGGGAGAGGGGAACCGCGTCCGCCAAACGGCCGGACACGCTGCGAAAGCAGGAGAACAGGGGTGCGCGAGTCTGCCAGAATCCAACGCGACCGGGAATGGAGAGAACACCGGAAGTTTTGCAGTTTGCAGCGCACCGGAATGGAAAGCGGCCGTCGCAACCAAACCCGCCACATTCGTAGGAACGGGCAATTCGGATGGACAATTCGACGGCCGCTTTGCAGTTCTCAACGCCGATGCGCCCCCTGCCCTCCCTTCCCTTCAGTTCGGTGCGACTCACCAGCACCGCGCCCTACCACTATTTTCACAACGCCGCATGGAGCTGGGATCACACGCTGCAGGACTTCGACCTCTGGGTCGTGTGTCGCGGCTCGGGCGAACTGAAAATCGACGGGCGCCCCGTCGCCATCGAGGCGCCGCAGGTATTCCTGTTCCTCCCCGGCCAGCGGATCCTCGGATCGAAGGATCCCGGGGTGCGCCTGGAAATCCTGACGCTTCACTTCACCACGGACGCGCCCGCTACCACCGCGGCGCGGCGGCTCGCTTCGCTGAACGGGCTGCGACTCCCGCATGCGACGTTCGTCGCCGATGCCTTCGAGCAACTGATCGAAATTGCGCAGTTGGACGATCCGCTCGCACGCCAGCAGGTATCGGCGCTCGCCATGTTCATCCTCGGGGAATTGTCCCGGCTCCAGCAGACGCGTGGTCGCGCGCTGGTCGACGAACGGTTCGCGCACCTGGTCCGTTCGATTCGCCATCACCCGGAGCACGAATGGAGCATTCCCCAAC
>DASZYH010000139.1:0-3972 GCA_035545515.1 Opitutaceae bacterium | reverse complement strand
CCGACGGTCGGCCCCATCCTACCAAATTCGCCGCGCAGTCCAATCCCCGCGCCGCGGACTTGCTCACAGCGCTCCCTCTCCGCTTTTCCTGGGCTACAAGGGACCGCTGTGAACAAGTCCGGTTATCCCATACGGGGTCGCTGACCCCGCCACGGCTTGTTGATCCCCAAACGCCAAGCCGGCGCGCGGCCGCCCATCCCTCAGCATCAGCAGCAACCCGCACGCGGTCGCAATGTAGACCCGGTGCGCGCCGGAAAACGGGCTGAAGCAGAGGTTCCAAAGCGCGGACAGCAGCAACAGCACATACAGCGGCGCCAGCCGGTGCCAGGTGCCAACGATCGCGAGGCGGCACAACGCCCGCAGCAGTTCCACTCCGAACAGGAGGAAAAACGCGCCCCCGAACAGTCCGCCCTCGGCCAGCGCCACCAGCAACTGCGAATGCAGCGCCATGTCGTCCGGTCGTTTGTTGGGATCGGCAAATCCACCGACGTGCGCCTCCCGCGCCATCGCGAAGCGGATCCGCATGAAGTTGTCATAGACATCGGAATTGCTGAACCACGAGCCGTGCCCGATCAGGGGTGACCGTTCCACCGCCTCGAAGGCCGCCGTCATCATCGCCTGCCGCTCGATGTCCGACCGGGTCGTGCGATGCCGCGACCGGGTGCCGTCGAAAAACCACAGGCACGCGAGCGCCGCGAGCGCCACGAACAGCGGCGCCAGCCACAGCCGGAACACCGGCCGCACCTTCAGCAGCAGACACACCGTCCCGGCCACGATGCAGACACCGCCGAAGCTGCGGTAATCGAGGAGAAAATGCACCGCCCCGATGCCCGCCGCGGCCAGGGACATGCCGACGGCTCCGGTCATGGGCGCGACGAGAAAAACCAGGTCCGTCAGCGGAGCACCAACGCCAAACTTCCACATGTCCCCGAACAGCGGCCCGAACAGCCAGGCGCTGGCCACCTCGCCAAGCGCGCCGCCGACCACGAACACCACCAGGTTTCGCGGCGAACGCCCGAACAGGTACGCCACGCCAAGGATGTCGATCGCGAGCAGAACCATCCGTCCCCAGCCGCGTTCGATGTCATGCGGCGCGCTGTGACGGTAAAGGTCCGACACGATGTACCCAAGAAACGCAATGCCTTGCGCGACGAGCAGCCGCCGGAACAGCGGCTGCCGCAACAGGGCCCCCGGCCAGGCCTGGTTGACGGCCGCCGTCGTCAGGGCCCACAACGCCGCCGCGGTCAGCGGAATCTCCCCGACGGGCATCTTCCCGATGATCGGCAGCGTGAAGGCGGTCAGGAAACTCGCGCTGAACGACACCCACGCCGTGCCCGACCAGAAAATCGACGGCCGGCGCGGCTCGGCCTCCGACCAG
This sequence comes from Opitutaceae bacterium, assembly GCA_035545515.1. Taxonomy (GTDB): domain Bacteria; phylum Verrucomicrobiota; class Verrucomicrobiia; order Opitutales; family Opitutaceae; genus ER46. The sequence goes on along the minus strand of DASZYH010000139.1, from coordinate 2,594 downwards.
GTCGCAACCGCGGTTCCCGCCAGGACGGACGCGCCGCCGGTTGTGGACTCGAGAACAGACATGACTCAGCTGGCGGCCGGTTCCCGGACGGGGATCGGCGCGTTGGATTCGTTCGTTCGCGTCCGCGGCAGTTCTTCGAAAATCGCGGCCACCCGTTGTCCCGCCACCGGCCACGACAGACGCTCCCGCGCGTCCTCGAGCGCATTCATCGCAAGAGCGCGGTAGGCCGCGGGATTCGCCACGCGTGCCACGATCCAGTCGGCATAGGCCGCCGCCGGCGCATCGAGGGCAAACAGTTCCCCGTTGATTCCACTCCGGATCACCGTCGGCAACCCGCCGACCTGCGTCGCCATGCTGGGCACACCAAACGCCGCGGCTTCCGCGTAAACGATCCCGAATGCCTCTGCCCGGGTCGGCATGACAAAAAAGTGGCTCCGGGCGTACAGTGCGTTCAGCCGCCGCCGGTCGTCGGCCGAGGACTTTCCCAGGAAGGGCACTAGTTCGACGTGAGGCGGCAGCGCGCGTCCCGCCGGCGGATTGCAGCCGACCACTGTCAGCGTGCATTCGATCCCGCGCTGGTTCAGCAGTTCGGAAACCTCGAGCGCGATGTCGGCCCCTTTCCTCTGCCAGTCCACGCCGACAAGGAGGAGGCGGCAGGGCTGCATCGGACGGGTGCGGACGAATTCGCGCGCCTCCCCCAGCGTCGGCGGTTCCGCCAGGTTCCCGCCAAACGGGACCACGCGCACCTTGCCGGCATCGACCGCGTAGTTGTCCCGCGCCGTCGCCGCCGCCCAGTCGCTCGAGAAGATCGCCCGCGCGCAGCGGGTTAGGGCCTGCTGCTCCACCCAATGCCCCGCCGCCACGCTCAATGGCGCCACGTTGGTGAACGAGTCGTAGAAATTCAGGACGCCCGCAAACGACGCGTCCGTCCAGAAGACGGTCGGCAGCCGGGTCCGCAGGTACGCCAGCGGCCAGGTGCTGGGACTGAAAACCGCGTCGACCGTCACCGACGCGAGCCGGCGCTCGCATTGCCGGGCGTGGTCCTGCAGCAGCCGGGGATCGCAATATTTCAGGTAGCGCTTCCCGCGCAGCCAGCGCCAGTACAGCAGCCGCATGATCCGCCGCGGGTCTTCGGTGTCCTGCGGGGCGATCGTGACCGTCTCGATCCCGGCCTCCTCGAGCGCACGCCGCATGAAATACGGCAGCCCCGACCACGACCGGCAGTTGTCGGGATCGAGATACTGGTTGCCAAGGAATGCGACGCGCATCGGGAGCGGCCTAGGCGGCGTTCTTGTGCCGGAAGAGCGTCATCACGGCGATTTGCAGGTCGAGCAGCGGGCTCCAGTTTTCGATGTAGAACAGGTCGCAGCGCAGCCGCTCGTGCAGGTCCGTGTCGCCGCGCAGCCCGTTCACCTGCGCCCAGCCCGTGATGCCCGGCTTGACGTTGTGGCGCACGTTGTAGTGCGAAATCTCCTCCTTGAACCGCCGGATCAGCTCCGGTCGCTCCGGCCGTGGGCCCACCAGGCTCATGTCCCCGCGGAGCACGTTCCAGAACTGCGGCAGTTCGTCGATGTTCCACCGGCGCATGAAGGCGCCGATGCGCAGGCGGCGGGGATCCTCCCGCACGGTCCAGCCCACGCGCCCGTCCCGCTCGGCATCGGGCCGCATGCTCCGGATCTTGTACATCCAGAAGTGCCGGCCGTGGACGCCGACCCGGCGCTGGCGGTAAAACACCGCGCCGGGGCTCTCGCGATACACCAGCGCGGCGAAGACCGCGATCACCGGAGCGCTGGCGAGCAGCAGGATCGCCGCGCCGACGAGGTCGATCGCCTGCTTGATCACCGCGTTCAACGGGTTCTCCAGCGGGAAGAATGAGATGCCCAGCACCGGCACGCCGCTCACGGTCTGGAGCCGGAGGCAGGAGCAGAGGATCTGCGAGCAGGTCGCGATCACCTTGAACTCCACCAGTTCCTTCTCGCAAAGGTTGGCCAGGGCGACGGTCTCGTCGCTCGTCGCATCCGTGTCCGCCAGGATCACCATGTCGACGCCATCGCGGCGCAGCACGCCCGCCAGGTCGTCCGCCTCCCCGAGCTTGCGCAGGAACACGGAGGCGCCTCCGGTCGGGCCTTCCCGCCGGGACGGCAGGTAGCCCGCGAGTTCGTAGGGATGCCGGCCGTCGCGGAGGATCGTCTGCGCGAGTATCCGCGCCGGCTCCGACCAGCCGACGAACACCACCCGCTGCGCGAAACGGCCGGCCACGGCGTCGGCGCACATCACCTGGTGCAGCGCAAAGCGCCACGCCAGGAAGGCGCTGGTCGTGATCGTGAACGCGATCAGGACGTAGATCCGGCTCACGTCCGCCGCCGTCCGCAGCATCCAGGCGAGCGTCGAAAACGCGATCAGCCACACGACCGCCGCATGCAGGATCCGGCCGGCGAGCTGCCGGAAGCGCAGGAACCACTGCGGATCGTAGAGTTCGCGATGCGGCAGCAGGGACAGGAACAGCACGGTCCCGAACACCACCGGGCCAAGATAGTCCCCGGCGCGGATCGCGGTGGAGTCCCGCCCGAAGCCGGCCAGCCGGGTCTCGAACC
>DASZYH010000138.1:0-3973 GCA_035545515.1 Opitutaceae bacterium | reverse complement strand
ACGACCGGCCACGTGACCGCCAAGGATACCGCTTCCAACACCGCGCCGATGACCGCCCACACGACCGCTCCGCCGACCGTTCCCGATACCGCTGCAGTTACTGCCCGTTCGACCTCTCGACCGCTCGACGTGGCCGATACCCCAGCATTGAAGAATTTCAGCGTTTCAGCTTTTCGGCCGCTGCCGCCGACCGGTGCAGTGACCGCCCGCATTACCGCCCGCCGGGAATTCGGACCCGCCTGTCGGTGCGACAAAGGGTGAAGGCATCTGCCCGTGCTAGCGCCAAGTCCGCCCACCACGTTCGATGGAACACGTGTTCCACATGTAAAAAAACCGAATGGAACACCTATTCCACGTGTAAAAAAACCCGTGGAACACCTGTTCCAGCCAACGCGGCGAACGCATGGTCGGGCTTGGCTGCGACCGCTCAACCAAACCCTGACCGCTCGCGATACCGCACCGTCGACCGCTCCCATTACCGCTCGCGCGACCGTCGTGATTGCCGCTCCAAATACCGCTCGCGCGACCGCTGCGATTGCCGCTCACGTAACCGCTCTCGATATCGCTCTGACGATCGCTGTGATTACCGCGCGCGCGACTGCTCGCTCGACCGTTCCACCGTTCGACCGGTCGACCGGCCCCCGACCGCTGCGGTAACCGCTCTCGATGCTGCTCTGAATACCGCTGCCGATACCGCGTGTTCGACCGCTCCGCCGCTCGACCTTTCAACCGGCGGCCGACCGCCGGATTGGATGTCAGCGTGTCAGTTTTTCAGCGTTTCAGCGTTTCGCCATTCGGCCGTTCGGCCGTTCGGCCGAACGCCTCCCCCGCGGCTGCGCTTCGGGTGTCAGGCGGTCGCCTCGAGCGGAGTCTCGTCGCCGTCGACGACTTCGTCCGGGGAGCCGTCTTCTTCGATCAGCCCTTCCTCGTGCACGGCCCAGTGCTCGACGTGCTTGTACACGATCGTGCGGTCCTTGAACAACGCACCATGGTGCCGGCAGAAAGCCTCCAGCCTGGTCTTCTGATCGATGATTTCCACGCAGAGCGTCAGGCGATTGTTCGCACTCTCCATTTCGTGCCCCCGCACTTTGTCGCCGTTGCTGTAACCGTAGTGTGTCATGAACGCCACCGCACTTTGCAGCCCCTCCTTTTTCGCGGCGTTGATGATCTCGCGGTAGACCGGCCTGGGATTCAGCCGGTCCCAAAGGCCCGTGGCGGCGACCCGCTCACGCGGCGTCAGATAGATTCGAATTTTCCCCAGTTCGCGGGAAACGATGCGGTGCTGCTTGTTCATTTGGGAGGAAATGGGCTTGGGTTCGAACCGCGCGAGCCGGTCGGCCAGGCGCGCGAACGTGAGTTCGGAATACGTCGCATCGACCTCGCGCGCCTCGCGCAGCGGAACGTCGGCGGGAAGGTCGACGTTCCGGTTTTTCGGCACGCCGACCCGCTGGGCGAGATAGATGCTCGAATGGCCGCTGAAGTAGTACGCGATGAAGCAGGCCACGGCGTAGTACACGAGATAGGGCGAACCGAAGAGTTCGACGCCCATGACCGTGCAGGCGAGCGGCGTGTTGGCGGCACCCGCAAACACGGCGATGAATCCGAGGCCGGCAAACAAATCGACGGGCAGGCCGAACCAAACGCCCAGCACGTGCCCCAGCGCGGCGCCGATAAAGAACAGCGGAGTGACTTCGCCGCCCTTGAACCCGGCGGCCAGCGTGACCGCCGTGAACAGCAGTTTCCACCACCAGCTAAACGGCGCCGCCCCGCCGGGCGTGAACGCGCTCAGGATCGAGACCCCATGCGGGTCGGGCGAGGCCACGCCAATGCCGAGGAAATCGCGCGTCCCGAGGGCAAAGGTCAGGCCGATGACGAGCACCGCGCCCAGCGCGGGCCGGAGCGGCGCATACGGCACGAGCTTCTTGAACAGATGCTGAAGCGCATGCGTCAGCTCGGCGAACAGCTTGCCCGCGAGGCCAAACAGAATCCCGCCGACGACCGTGGCGCCGAGCAGCTGCGGTGTCAGCGCGGCAAACCGGGCGGTCGAATCGGCAAACGCGATATGATACTCGGTGTGATGAATGCCCCAGGCGCCGCAGGTAAAGTCTCCGACGACACTGGCAACGAGCACCGGAATGAGCGCGTCGTATTGCACGCGTCCCACGACCACGACTTCCAGGGCGAAGATGGCGCCGGTCAACGGCGTGCCGAACACGGAGCCAAATCCCGCCGCGACGCCGGCGAGCAACAACACGCGCCGGTTTTCCGGTTTGATCCGAAACCAGCGGCCGAATCCGTCCGCCAGGCTTCCGCCCATTTGCACCGCCGTGCCCTCGCGCCCCGCCGACCCGCCGAAAAGGTGGGTGATGAGCGTGCCGATGAGGACGAGCGGCGCCATGCGCGTTGGCACGCCGCCGCCGGGCTCGTGAATTTCCTCCAGAATGAGGTTGTTTCCCTTTTCGGCGTTGCGACCGAACCAGTGATAGAGGAATCCGACGGCCACGCCGCCGATCGGCAGTCCGAAGAGGAGCCATGGATGCGTCCACCGCGTCTGCGTCACCCGGTCCAGCGACCAGAGGAACAAGGCGCTGGCCGAACCGGCCATGACTGCGACCGGCACGACCAGGAACGACCAGCGGACCAATTGCCAGACGTTGCCCAGGTGCGAAAGCGGATTGAGGAATCGCTTCATGGCCAGATTCGGAGCGCGCGGACGCGCGGGCATGTCGCTCGCGTTCCGCGGGTGGACAGCGGCGAAAGACCAGACGATGACTGAGGGCTAGACCGATGGTGTAGCGACACGATGACTCCTTGATTTCGTAGGAGTCATCAGCCGGAGGTTAGTCCGGCGGTTTACCTGCTAGGCAGGTCGGCAGAATCCATTGCCGCGCAGGGAAGCTGCAAGCGGTCGCGCGACCGTCAATCAGAAAATGCCACCGGCGGAGGGCCGGAGGACGGACAGCGGACGACAGAAGACGGACGGCGGAGATGACCGACGGCCGGAGGGACTGTCGATCGGTCGAGCGGTAGATCAGTCCATCGAGAAAGCAGGGCTCGGTGCCTGATGTCAGCGTGTCGGCGTTTCAGCGTCAGGCCCGTCAAGCTGGAACGTGGCGCAGCGAGGAGGAGCTCTACAGGCAAAGATACCATCGCGGCGCTCGGCAGGGTGACTGTCTCTGTCTATTCGCCGCGATCTGGGCACCTCCCACATGCATCTGCACCTCTTGCGGAATCGACCTAATCCACCACAGTCAGGCAACGGTGTTATTTAACTCGGCGGCGAAATGCTAACGCACCTCCAGCCCTCTCCCCGGCTGCGAACCTGGGTGGATTGTTACCTCTATGTCCGCGACCTCGAGGGGGTGCATTGCGATCGTGCGGTGACGACGGCGCCGCGACCGGGCGGCGTTCTCACGATCAATTTCGGGCGGCCCAATCGCATGTCGGACGGTGCTGCCACCCCGGTGCAGTCCCTCTTGGGGATCCAGACACGGACGCGCACCTGGCTCCCGGACGCCGACTCGCATTTTGTGATGGTGCTTCTAACGCCAGCCGGGCTGGCGGCGTTGGCACCCCGTGCCGGCGCGGGGTTGACCGATCGTCCCGTCGAGTTGAGCGGCATACTTCGCAACCGTCAGGCGACCGGACTCTTCGACGCCGCGTCCAGAGTCATGGGCCAGGCGAGTCAGGCGCTCGACACGTGGCTCCTGGCGCATTTTGCCGCGGCCGAAAAAATCGCCGACGTCCGGCTGGCCCAATCCGCTTGCGTTGCACTGGCGATGTCCAACCGCGTCGAGGTGGCCGCACGCCACCTGGGCATCAGCCGCCGCCATCTTGCGCGCACGCTTTCGCATCACCTCGGGGTCAGCCCGAAATCCCTGATCGATCTTTATCGCCTCAACCGAAGCGTGCGGGCCGTTCAACGGGGCGCGGATGATTCGGCGGACGGATTTGCCGACCAGGCTCATCAAAT
>DASZYH010000137.1:0-4017 GCA_035545515.1 Opitutaceae bacterium | reverse complement strand
ATTCGCGAGCGAATCGACAACTTGCTTCGAACCAGCTCAGCCGATCACACGGCGGCGTCGCCGCAGCAGCGCGACCGTGCCGAGCCCCAACAACAACGAAATGAATCCGCCGGAGTCCGGCACCCGGCCCACCTTGCCCGTGACGCCCTCCGACGCCGCACCGTAGTAGGACAGGTCGATGTAGTTCTGACTAGATTGCGGCCAGTTGCGGAGCGTGCTACCGGTGCTTCCGATGGAGTTCGCGCCGTTGCTCGTCGTCACCGCCCCGCCGGCGACCTCGAGCCAGTACGTGCCGGGATTGAGGAAAACCGAACCGACATTCACCGACATCAGATCGTGGCCGAGATAACCGCTATTCGAGACCGAACCCGTACCGCTAAACAGCACGGAACCGCCGTTGCCCTGCGACATCCCGGACCGAATCTGCCATTCAGCGCTTCCGGGGGTATTCCAGCCCGGGCCGACCGAGAAGACGTTGTCGATCGTCCACCCCTGTGCATCGGTGACATTGAAACCTTGGTAATAGGTAAGTCCGCCACCGCCCTGGTTGCCCCAGTCGCCGGTGTTCGGGTCACCCGAAAACCACAGGGTGTTGGCAAGCGGGGGCGCAGCGAACGCGACAGAACTCAGCAGAGCCGCCATCGCGGCAGCGGTCAGGGACTTCATGGCAAAACGCCAGGCGGAGTAAGTGTTCATGGTGGGGCGAAAACGCCTGTCGCATCGCATGTGCCAATGATTCCGTAACTTATGTTATTAATTTAGCAGACAATGACTTACAGCGCGATTGCGAGCAAAACGTCAAAGGCGGCGAACACTCATTATGTAAGCACCACCGACGCCGGCGGCGGGAATTTCAACAAATCAGATGGTCGGCGACAGCGAGTCCCATAAGCGACGAACGAGGCCTTTACCGGATCGCCGACGCTCCTTGGCAAAGGGCGAATCCGACGGAGACGGTGTGAGGCCAAGGGTTGCCAAGTGACGCAGAAGTGCAGAGGAATGACGCGCGACGTTTGTCGTCGGGCGGTGGTAGCTCAGCCGGATAGAGCAACGGTTTTCTAAACCGTCGGTCAGGGGTTCGAGTCCCCTCCACCGCGCCACGTCGTGGCGCTCGGACTCGACTCGACCTCGCGCCGCCCTTCGGCCGGTGATCGCTTCGCGATCGTCACGAGTGTCAAACCACGCCGCTGCGCAGCGTAGACGAGTCTCGCCCATCCTCCTTCGCCCAAGCGCTCCGGAGGACACGCCGCGCCACGTCGTTGCCAAAATCTCACGATTTCGGCTACGGGCTGAAGGCTGCCACGGCATGGCCAAATCTGTGTCGATTCGTTCATCTGTGGTTTCCCCAACGCTCTTGGTGTCGCTCGGACTCGACGCGGCCTTGCGGGCGGGAGGCCGATTCGTTTTTGAAGTGCGATGCGCGTCGCCCTGCTGAGCGATATCCACGGAAACTCGGTCGGCTTCGAGGCGGTGCTGGCGGACATCGAGCGTGCCGGCGGCGTCGATGCATATTGGATCCTCGGCGATCTCGTGGCGCTGGGGCCCGATCCGGTCGGCGTCATCGACCGGCTGATGACACTCGAAAATGTGCACCTCGTGCGCGGCAATACCGACCGGTACGTCGCCACCGGCGACCGGCCGCCGCCCACGCTTGCGGACGTGCAGGCCCGTCCGGAATTGAAGCCGCAGTTTATCGAGGTGGAGCAGACCTTCGCCTGGACCCACCGGGCAATCGCCGAGGCAGGCCGACTCTCCTGGCTCCAGGCGCTTCGGCTGGAGCTGCGCGTCATCCTGCCCGATGGCACCCGGTTTCTCGGGGTGCACGCGAGCCCGGGACGGGACGACGGCGACGGAATTTCCGCCGGGATGTCCGACCCGGAGCTGGAGTCGATCCTGCGAGGCGCCGCGACCGACGTGCTCTGCACGGGACACACGCATCGGCCGATGCTTCGGAAGGTCGGCCACAGCACGGTCGCCAATCTCGGGGCCGTAAGTTTGTCCGCCACGTCCGACAAACGATCGTCGTATGCCCTCCTCACGGCCACCAGCGCCGGATACTCGGTCGAGCCGCGCCTGGTCGACTACGATATCGAACGCGTCATCGCGATGCTCGAAAAACGGAAGCATCCCGGACGCGCCTTCATCATCCGACACCTGCGAACGACCTGATTAGGGGAAGGATCGACGTCGACAGCAAGATAGTGGGAAATTTTGCAGCCTTTGGTGCTCTCGCCCGCAGATTGGATTGGCGGCAGATCAGGCCAAAATATCACGATTTCGGCTACGGGCTGAAGGCTTCGACCGGGTGGCCGATTTTGTGTCGATTCGAGTTCATCTGTGAGTTTCCCCACGGTCTTGGTTGGTTCAGTCCGAGAGCGTCGCGTCGTCGGCTCACCGGGGACGGTTCGCTCTGCCATCTTACGGACTGCTGCCTCTTGCTCTCGAAGCTTTATCCGCGCCTGAACTTTTCCCTTTTTTTTGCGCTTCTTGTGGCCAATCGGTTTGGCGGACTCTGCCAAAATCTCACGATTTCGGCTACGAGCTGAAGGTCAGGGAGACGAGCGACCGGTTGACCGGACTGCGGCAACGAAGGTCTCGAACGACGCGAGATGCACCTTGGGATCGATTCCGATTCCCTCGACGTAAACGGTGACGAGTTCGTCTTTCTCAAAGCCAAACGAGCAAGAAAAGACACGGCCGCTGCTCTTCTGGCCGCCGGTATAGAGCAGGCCGAACCGGCCGTCCTTTTCGAACGGCACGGGCGGATCCGGCTCGAGGAAGGCGTCCGGCGCGGCCTTCTTCTCCGCCTGGAGCCGGCGGGTGCTCAGCGCCTTGAAATCGTCGAACGAGGGCGGATTACCGAAATAGGAAACGGACAGCGTGGCCTGCTGCCGCTGGTCCTCCGATTGAAACACGATGCGGTTACCCCGTTGATTCACCACGTTCCAGCCGCCGGGCGTGGGGATCGCGGCGCCTCCGATCGCAAACGTTTCGGCAGCTTTCGGGGTTCGGGCCAGTGCGATCCTCGCAGCGATCGAGGAGATGAGTCGTTTGAACATGATCTTTCGAGTCGGCGCTCGGCCGAGCCAGCCACGATTAGGCGCACCGGTTCGAAGTTCAAGCGGGTTGGCGGCACAGGTTGAGTCCAGGGGCTGAGGCGGAACGATACAGGGAAGAAACCACGAATGGACACGAATTGACACAAATCCAGAAGACCAAGTACTGCCTGATCGATCGGATTTTTGAGACCTGACTCGTGTGAGAAGAACACGGTGGCACGAAGTCGGCGCCCGCAAGCGGGCGGGCTACGATTCAGGCGGCTACTCGGAGGCGCGGAAGGGACTCCGCGCCCTACCGGGTCGGCTGTCTCAGGCAGAAACCGGAGGCGCCCAAGGGACCCTCCTACGCCCGAGCGCTACGGAGGGCAGGCTCCTCCTACGCCCGAGCCAGGCTCCTCCTATGCCCGAGCGCTTCCGCCTTCGCGCGAGGCTACGGCGGACAAGACGGAGAGCATGATGGCGGCCAAGGGACTGGCCGCCCTACCACGGCTCTTCGGTTCGATCGCGGTAGGGCGCGGAGTTCCGCGCCTCGTGACGCAGGGGATTCCTGTCTCCGGAAATCTCCGTCGGCTGCGAGATGCAATGACCGTATTCTCCCGCGCGGTGAGGTCACCGCGCCTACATCTGACTGATTCCGCACCTGCCACGGAATCGCGACGATGATGTGGTGGGCGGATGCGGTGCCCGCCGTCGTATCCGCCGTAGGCCACCGTGAAGGTGGGCCCCACGACGCGAGGCGCGCGCATTCTGCCGCGGGGTGAGGGCACCCCGCCTACAGAAAGGCGTATATCGGCCTTCGCTTCGGTTCCGGTAGGGTCGCCATTGGCATCCCGGGCTCGCCTGCGGACGGATTTGGGGTTTGAAGACGCTCGTCCTTATGCGCCTCCGCTCCGCACTCTTGATGTTCGCTTCGTGCGTCTCGATGACAGCCGCGAACCCGCCGGCCGCGAACGCGGAC
>DASZYH010000136.1:0-20882 GCA_035545515.1 Opitutaceae bacterium | reverse complement strand
CGTCACCGAAGAATCCGGCCAAATAAACCGAGAATCCGGCCAAATCCGGCGGTGAGATGGCCGGATTCGGCCGCCACCCTGTTTAGGCGGCATCGACGGGCGAACGGGAGGGGTATCGTGCGCAGGAAATCAGGGCGGAGTTGTCCGACGGAATCTGGCGGTGGTAGGGCGCGGAGTCCCTTCCGCGCCATGACCCGAAAACCCAATCGACTCCCGGCCAAACCATGGCGGCCAAGGGACTGGCCGCCCTACCCCAAAACCCATCGCGCAGCCCAGCCGGCCGCGCGGTCCTCGATTAACGGCTTAAACAACGCCATCGTGGCGCGGGCGGGAGGGACCGGGCATGACCCGGACATGAGGTTCACCCCATATGTCCTGGCGGTCATCGTCGCCGCCGCGTCCACCTCCGGGTACGCGGCAGAGTCGGCCAATCCACCAGGCCAACCTGCCACCGTCGCGACGGGCTTGGTCAGGCTTGAACCGGCGGAGAAGGTGACCCAGCGACTCGCCTGGTGGGAGGACGCCCGATTCGGGATGTTCATCCACTGGGGACTCTACTCCCAGTGGGGCTGCCACTACCCCGACAAGAATGGGAATCTGCTCAACGGCTACTCCGAGCACATGATGCTCCGGCTGCGGATTCCCCTCGCGAAGTACGCGAAGATCGCCGACGTCTTCAACCCCACCTGCTTCGACGCCGATCAGTGGGTCCGCATCGCGAAGGACGCCGGGATGAGGTACCTCGTGATCACCGCCAAACACCACGACGGCTTCGCCATGTTCGACAGTCCGTCGAGCGACTACAACATCGTCAAACGCACCCCGTTCGGCCGCGATGTCGTCAAGGAATTGGCGGCGGCGTGCCACCGGGAAGGCCTCCGCTTCGGCGTTTACTACTCGCTCGGTCGTGACTGGCAGGACCCGGACGTGCCGACCAAAAACGGCTATCGCAGCAACACCTGGGACTACCCGGACGAGGCCTACAAGGACTTCGCGAAATACTTCGAACGAAAGGTCAAACCCCAGGTTCGCGAGCTCCTCACCCAATACGGTCCGATCGCGGTGCTGTGGTTCGATACTCCGGAGGAAATCGCACCCGCAGAGAGCAAGGAGCTCATGCAGCTCGTCCACCAACTCCAGCCCGAGTGCATCGTGAACCAGCGGGTCGGAAACCGCTACGGCGACTACCGGGTGGAGGAGCAAAACATCCCGAAGTCTGCCCTCCATGACCCCTGGGAAACGTGCATGACGCTCAACCGCCACTGGGGCTACTTCTATGGCGATGAGGACTACAAACCAGCATCAGTTGTCATCCGCCACCTGATCGATGTGGTGAGCAAGAACGGCAATTTCCTGCTCAACGTCGGGCCAACCGGTGAGGGCGTCATCCCCCCGCCGGCGATCGCCGACTTGCGGCAGGTCGGACGCTGGCTGCACGTCAACGGTGAGGCGATATATGGGGCGAAAGGCACCTCGATGGAGCAGCCAGCGTGGGGGCGAATCACCCAAAAAACCTCGCGCCAAGGGACCACCTTCTACCTGCACGTGTTCGACTGGCCGGCCAACGGCCAGCTCGTCGTCCAGGGTCTCTCGCAACCCGTCTCCACGGCCCTGCTCCTCGCCACCGGATCGGTGCTGTCGACGCGCCGGAGCAACCACGATCTGATCGTCTCCGTCCCACCCCAAGCCCCGGACGCCGTGTCCACGACGATCGTCCTGAACTGCAGGTAGTGTCCGTCGCGCGAGCTCGGAAGTTGCCCTGGTTTCGGCACGTCGCCGACTACCGGACCAGGCACGGACGCTTTGGATCAAAACGCCAGCCAGGGATCAGGTAGCGCATCGCCACGCTGTCGTTGCGACCGCCAGCCGGGAGGCGGCGATACACGTCGTGCGCCTGCTCGATCGCCGCGAGATCCGGCTGGATGCCCAACCCCGGCGCGTCCGGCACGCGGATCAAGCCCCGCTCGATCCGCAGCGGCTCGCGGGTCAGCCGCTCGGCGCCCTCCTGCCAGATCCAGTGCGTGTCGATCGCCGTCACGTTTCCGGGTGCAGCCGCGGCGACGTGCGCGGCCATCGCCAGCGAAATGTCGAAATGGTTATTCGAATGCGAACCCCACGTCCGTCCGGTCGCCGCGCAGAGCTGGGCGACGCGTACCGAGCCCTGCATCGTCCAGAAATGCGGGTCCGCGAGCGGAATATCGACCGCGTTGAGCTGAAATGCGTGGTGCAGTTCACGCCAGTCCGTCGCGACCATGTTCGTGGCCGTCGCCATCCCCGTCGCGCGGCGGAACTCCGCCATGATCTCCCTTCCGGAATATCCCGCCTCGGCCCCGCACGGGTCTTCAGCGTAGGCCAGCAGGTCGGTGCGGCCGTGACAGAGTCCGATTGCCTCCTCGAGCGACCACGCGCCGTTCGGATCGACGGTGATCCGCGCCGTCGGAAACCGGGCCTTCAGCGCCGCGACCGCCTCCATCTCCTCGGCGCCGGCCAGCACCCCGCCCTTCAGCTTGAAATCGTCGAATCCATAATCCGCCTGCGCCGCTTCGGCCAACCGGACGATCTCCGCCGCCGTCACAGCCGGCTCGTGCCGAAGCCGCCGCCACTCCGTGGTTGCTCCGCTGCCGTCCACGTAACCGAGATCCGTTTGGCGGCGGTCGGCGACGAAAAACAAATATCCGTGCACGCGCACCTCGGAGCGTTGGCGGCCTTCGCCGAGGAGCGCGGAGACCGGCTGCCCGAGAAACTGTCCGAGCAGGTCGAGCATCGCCGCCTCGAACGCCGTCGCCGCATGGATCGTCGTCCGCTGGTCGTAGGTCTGGAGCCCGCGCCCGGCGCGATCGCGGTGCCCAAACGTCTGCCGCAGCCGCGCCACCACCGCGTTGACCGCCGCGACCGGCTGGCCGATCGCGAGCGGGATCGCCTCCTCGATCGTCTGCCGGATCGGCTCGCCGCCGGGAACCTCGCTCACTCCCGTGTGGCCCGCGCTGTCGCGCAACAGGACGATGTTGCGCGTGAAGAACGGCCCGTGCGCACCGCTCAGGTTGAGCAGCATGCTGTCACGACCCGCCACCGGCACCACCCGCACCTCGGTGATCCGGGGAACGTCAGCGGATGGAGCGGCGGCGCGTGGGTCGAACATCACACCAGAAGCGGGCGTCCAACGACGGGGCGCAATGACAACCCGTCCCAATGGCCGCCGCTCACGACTGGGGCACGTCGACCGTGGCGTGCAGCGGAAGGTCACGTGAGGAGCTGCCCACGAGGATCTCGTGGCGGCCCGGGAAAATCGTCCATCGTCGCTGCGCCGTGTCCCAGATCGAAAATGCCCGCGGGTCCAGGGCAACGTTCACCTGCCGCGTCTGATGCGGCTCCAGCGCCACCTTCGCGAATCCCTTCAACTGCTTTGGCGGCTCGCCCGCGGCGGCGGGTGCGGTGACGTAAACCTGGACGACCTCGGCACCGGCCCTTGCCCCCGTGTTGGTCACCGAAACCTGCACCGACATGGGGCCGCCGGCGGTATACGGCGACACGGAAACGTCCGACATCGTGAAGCTCGTGTACGACAACCCGAACCCAAACGGGAACAGCGGCGCCACGTTGCGCGCGTCGTACCAGCGGTACCCCACCAGCAGTTTCTCCGAGTAGGTCGCCGTGCCGTCGACGCCGGGATACTGCGCCCGCGTGTTGGCGGGCACCTCGTTCTCTCGCACCGGGAACGTGAGCGGCAGCCGGCCGGATGGGTCAACGTCACCGAACAGCAGCGCGGCAACGACATTGCCATCCTCCTCGCCCGGATACCACGCCTCCAGGATCGCCGCCACGTGCGCCACCCAGGGCATCAGGACCGGACCACCCGTCTTCAGCACCACGATCGTTCGCGGGTTCGCCGCGGCGACCGCGGAGACCAGCGCGTCCTGCTTGTCAGGCAACGACAGGTTTGGCCGGTCCTTGCCTTCGGAATCGGTGTTGCCCACCTCGACCACCACCACATCGGCCGCCTTCGCCGCGGCCACCGCGGCCGCGACATCAGCCCCGTCCTGGTACGTGATCGTCACACCCGCACCCGCCCGGTGCCGGAGTCCGTCGAGCGGGGTGACGGTGTAGAGCGGGACCACCGCCGAGCTGCCAAGACCACCCGTTTGCGCGGCCCCGGCGTAGGGTCCGATCAGCGCAATGGAGTGCAGCGATTTCGCGTCCAACGGCAGCATGCCACCTTCGTTCTTCAGCAGCACGGCGCTCTGCTCGGCGATTTCGCGCGCCTTGGCACCGTCCGCCTTGGCCGGGATCGGACGCGGGTCGCGCGAATGGTCGAACATCCCGTACTGGAACATGAGCGTAAAGCGGCGGACCAGCATCGCGTCGACCGCCGACTCCGGCACCTCGCCGTGGAGGACCGCCTGCTTCATCTCGGTGCCGTAGTGGTCGGGCTTCATCGACAGGTCGAGCCCGGCGCGACCGGAGCGCACCGCGCTGCGGGTTGCCGTGTAGTCGGACTGCACGAGGCCCTTGAAACCCCAGTCGCCGCGAAGGATGTCCTGCAGCAGGTGCGTGTTCTCGCAGCACGGCTCGCCGTTGACGCTCGGGTACGCCGCCATCACGGCGCCAACGTCACCCTCCTTCACCGCCGCCTCGAAGGCCGGCAGGTAGATTTCCCGCAGGGTCCGCTCGTCGACGAGCTCGTTGATCGTCTTCCGGTCGTACTCCTGGTTGTTCGCCGCGAAGTGCTTCACCTCGGCGATCACGTCCGCGCCCTGGATTCCCCGGATCTCGGCCACACCGAGCCGGCCCGAGAGCCACGGGTCCTCGCCAAAATATTCGAAGTTCCGGCCGTTCTGCGGCACGCGGGTGATGTTCACGCCGGGCCCCTCGAGCAGATGCTCGCCACGGTCCTTCACCTCCGCGCCGGCGATGGCGCCGAATTCGTGCGCGAGCGTCGGATCCCAACTGGCTGCCACCCCAAGCGCGGCCGGCAGCGCCGTGGCCGGCTCCGTCGGCTTGCGATCACCCGGACCGGCCCCGGCCGGGCCATTGGTGATCTTGAAGGCGGGGATGCCCAGCCGCGGGATCGCGACGACCTCCCGCGGATGCGCCTTCACGTCCATCATGTGGATCTGGCTCACCTTTTCATCGAGCGTCATCTGGCGCACCAGCGCCTCGGCGCGGGCGCGCGGGGGCAGCGAGGAATCCATCCAGGCCGGCGCGGCGGCGACGGTGGACGCAAGCGCAAGCGCGCCCAACGCCGAAAGGAAAAACGAAGGGGAACGGGTCATAAGAGAAATGGGGGGCCGGCGGGACGCGGCGAGTTAACGACTGATCTTCACCAACTCGGCGCTGTGCGGCGCGACCGGCATCGACACGTCGTCGCTGAACGTGCCGAGGTTCTTCTGGCGCCACAGGTCACGCACCGCGTGACGGCCGGTCAGCTTCAGATCGGACCACCGGGCGGCCACCGTCGCGGGCGTGCTCCCGAGATTGAACAGCCCCACGGCCAGGCCGCCGTCGGCGAGCGGCTTCGCGTACACGACGAGATCGCCGTCGCGCGCCACGGGCCGCGCCTGCCGTCCAAGTTCGTCCTGGTCCACCGCGATCACTTCGTCGTTGGTCAGGAGCCCGAGCGTGAAGGGATCCATCGCGGTGAGGTCGTTGCCCAGCAGCAGAGGCGCCGAGAGCAGGCACCACCACGTCATGTGCGTGTACTCCTCATCCGGCGTCAGCCCCGGCTGGTTGTGCTCCTTCGTGCCGATCTCGAGCATGTCGGGATCGTTCCAGTGACCGGGCCGCTGATACGCGGCCCACTTCTCGTCCTGCTCCGCTTCGCTGACCATGCGTTTCCAATTCGCCTTGATATCGCCGTAGATCCGCCACGAGTTCGCGTAGCGGTCCAGCTCCGGGATGTTCGCGATCGGCGTCGAATTCGACAGGCTGAACGCGATGTCGCGGCCGCTCGCGCGCAGCGCATCGTACATCGCCTTGGTTTCCGGAAGCTCGTTCGGATTCCAATCGTACTTCAGGTAATCGATGCCCCAGGCCCCCCACTGGCGGGCGTCGTTCGGCGCGAACGAGTAGGTGCCAATCGCCCACGGCAGCACTTTCCGGTTCATCTGTTTTTTGCCGGTGAACTTCGTGAACGTACCCTCCGGGTTCATGGCGGACCCGCCGATGTGTCCGGCGTAGGACTGCACCCAGGGCGTCGAATAGATGCCGATCTTGAGACCGAGCGCGTGGACGGCATCGCACAGTCCCTTCATGTCGGGGAACTTCTCGTTGCCCTGGATGGCGTGGAACTCGCCGCCGCGCGCGCCCTGCCACGTGTCGTCGATGTTCACATACGTCCAGCCGTGGTCAATCAGCCCGGAGTCGGCCATCGCGCGGGCGTTGGCGAGGACCAGCGCGCCGGTGATCCGGCTGGCGTAGTGGTTCCAACTGTTCCAACCCATCGGCGGCGTGAGCGCGATGGTTTCGCCGACGACAATCTTGAAGCGCTTGGCGTCGGCGCCGTGCGTGTTCTTCGCGTGCAGGGTGACGACGTACTCGCCCGGTTGCGCAAGCGTGCCGGTGATCTGGCCCGTCGCGGGATCGAGGGTCAGCCCTGATGGCAGTCCATCGGCGGAAAACGTGATCGGTCGCTCGCCGGTCGCGGGGATCCGGTAGAGGAATGGGTTGCCGGGACGGACGCCAAAGATCGGCACCGCATTGATCCGGGGCGCGGCCGCAGGCCGGGGCGTGCGGATTTCCGGCGCGGTGGCGGCCGCACCCATCTCGGCCGCAACGACGGGCGAGATGGCGGCGCAGAGAATCGTCAGACCAAGGAATAAGCGGGAGCCCATGGGGAGATATTGAGGGGAACAGCAGGTTCGGATGCCGGCGCGAGACGCGAAAGCCCGCCGCCGGTGTCATCGTTAAGCAGGGGACACTTTCCCGCGCGGTGTGGTCACCGCGCCTACAGGGATGAAGCGGACGATGGTGGAACGCGATGTCCTCATCGCATTGCCCGGCGTGTTCCCGCCGTTTCGAGTTCAACTCGAGCCAGCCCGATGAGGACATCGGGCTCCACCACAAATTGTTGTAGGCGTGGTGACCTCACCGCGCGAGGCGCGGAAGGGACTCCGCGCCCTACCTTGGGTTCGTGATCGACGCCGGAACGTTTATTTCTTCAGAGCGGCACCAATCCGATTTCAGTTTTTCAGCGATTCGGTTTTTCAGCATTTCAGCATTTCGGAATTTTCCGGGTTAACCATATCACCAAAAGGACGGCTGTACGTCACGCGGCAATTACCTGATGCTCGCTTTCATGCCCTCTCACCCCTGGCGCCTCGTCGCACTCACTCTCCTGGCCGGGCTGCTCTCGACCCGCGCAGCCACCGCAATCACCGACGGCTCCGAGCTGTCGCCGGACTCCATTCGCGCGGTCCTGCGCACCGTGGCGCGGCACCAGCTCGAGCGGTTCGGGCCGGTCCACGACGGCGATTACACGTCCGTCGCGTCGCTCGCCGCGGCGGAAGCTGCCCGTCCGGCGACGGGCATCGCCTGGAATTATCCCTGGGGTGTGACGCTTTACGGGGTCCTCCGTTCGACCGACGCGACCGGCGACAACTCGATGCTGCAATGGGCGCTCGAGCACAACCGCGTCGTCGCCCGCGATTACGCGTGGTTCGAGCAGGTGCACCAGAAGGTCGGCAACGAGGCGTGGCAGGAATTCCTGCGACACAATCGGAAAATCCCGATCGGCGCGCTGCTCCGGCTGGGGAACCTCGATTCCTGCGGCTCGATGGGTGCCGAATTTATGGAGGGCATCCTGCGCCGGCCGGCCGACGCCATTCCCGAACAGCGGGCGGTCGGCGAGGCGATCGCCGACTGGATCGAACACCGCCAGGACCGGCTGCCCGACGGCACGCTGTGGCGCCACGCCTCCCGTGACCAGAACGGCGACTGGCCGGCCGGGACGATCTGGGCCGACGATCTCTACATGAGCTGCCCGTTCCTCGTGCGTTGGAGCGAGTACACCCATGACCCGCGCCCGCTCACCGACGCCGCGCACCAGGTGCTGCAGATGGCCGCGCGGCTCCAGGACAAGGACGGCGTCTGGTTCCACGGCTATTCGGTGCCATTGAAGGAGCACTCGCCGTACAAATGGGGCCGCGCCAACGGCTGGGCAATGGTGGCCGCAGCGGAGGTGCTGTCCGCGATGCCGGAGGACCATCCTGATCGCGCCGCGCTCCTCGACGAATTCCGCCGCCATGTTGCTGGGGTCATCAAGCTGCAGGCGCCGTCTGGCATGTGGCGTCAGGTGCTCGATCATCCCGAGCTCTGGGAGGAAACGTCCTGCACGGCGATGTTCGCCTACGCCATCGCGCGCGGTGTCAATCGCGGCTGGCTGCCGGCGTCCGACCTGACCGCGGCACGAAAGGCGTTCGCCGCGCTGTGCGCGAAGGAAATCACGCCGGAAGGCGCCGTGAACGGCACCTGCGAAGGCACGAACATCGGCACGACCCTCGCGTTCTACCAGGACCGCAAGCAGCCCTCGGACGACCTTCACGGCCGGGGCGTGGTCCTGCTCGCCGGGACGGAGTTGCTGAATCCGCCGGTCGACCGCAGCAATGCGGCGCGGTGAGGTATGGCGATTCGATGTAGGCGCGGTGATGCGAGGCCTACGCCTCGCGCGGTGCGGTCACCGCGCCGACACAAGGGCCCGCCCCCCCGGTGATGCGCGCTTGTCAATCCGTCCCACATCCCGTTTAACCCCGGCGTTCCCCACCCCGTGAGTTCGTTTCTTCCGAACGCAGATCCGTGGTTTTCCCAACAAGTGCTGCCGCACGAATCGGCACTGCGGGCGTGGCTGTACAGCCGGTTTCCCGGCATCGCGGATGTCGACGATGTGGTGCAGGAGTCGTACACGCGCGTCCTGCGGGCGCGGGAGAAGGCCCAGATCGGGTCACCGAAGGCGTTCCTCTTCACCACCGCGCGTAATCTCGCGCTCGATCAACTGCGGCACCGGCAGGTGCTCAGCGCCGAGCCGGTAACGGAATCTCACGCCTTGGACGTCTTGGATGAGAAGCCCGGCGTGTCGGACGCCGTCGGCCGCCAACAGGAAATCGAACTCTTGAAGCAAGCCATCCAGTCGCTGCCTGACCGCTGCCGTCAGGTCCTTACGCTGCGGAAAATCTACGGCTTGTCGCAGCGCGAAATCGCCGCGCGACTGGGCATTTCCGAAAATACGGTCGAGGCGCAGGTTGGGAATGGACTTCGGCGTTGCGCCGCGTACCTCGCGCAGTACGGACTTCCCTGACGCCATGGCCCGCCAACCTCCATCGTCACAGTCCGCCGATCCCATCGCCGAAGCCGCGGCGCAATGGATCGCCCGGCGCGATCGCGGGCTGACGCCGACGGAGGAGGAGCAGTTCGCGGCATGGTGCGCGGCGGATCCGCGGCACAGCGCGGCCGTCCGCCGGCATTACGAATTGTGGAATTCGCTCGATCTGCTGCAAAGCTGCCGCCCCACCGGCGCGGCGGGCGAGCCTGATCCGGACCTGCTGGCGCCCGCGAAGCCTAGCCGGCGTCGCGTCGTGGTGCCGTTTCTCGCGATGGCCACGCTGGCTGCCGCCGCGGCCATCGCGTTCTGGCTCCGGCCGGCCAGTCCGCCGGCCACCCCCGCACCTTCCGCTCCCGGCGCCGCGGTCGCCGCGATTCGCGTGATTCGCGACGCCGAAGCGCAAACGCTGGCCGACGGCACCGTTGTCGACCTCGACCGGGGCGCGGAAATCCAGCCGGAGTTCACGACCACCGCCCGCACCGTGCGGCTGGTGCGCGGCGAAGCCCATTTCACGGTGCATCCCGATGCCGCGCGGCCGTTTGTGGTCGTCAGCGGCTCCGTCTACGTGCGTGACGTCAGCACGGCATTCGCGGTGGAGCGCGCGGCGGATTCGGTGCGAGTGCTCGTCACCTCCGGCAAGGTGTTCGTCGGGCGCCCGGCCCTGGCGGGCGCGACCGCGGTGGTGGACGGTGAGCGGGCCGATGTCGATACGACGGTCGCAACCGCGGCACCGGTGGTCACGCGTGTTTCCGCCGGGGACATCGAGCGACTGCTCGGGTGGCGCGAGGAGCAGCTCGAATTCCACGACCTTCCGCTCAGCGATGTCGTGCCGCAATTCAACCGCCGCAATCACACACAGGTGATCCTGGGCGATTCCCGGGTGGCGAACCTGCATGTCGCAGGACGTTTCCGCGCCGACAACGTCGATGCGTTCGTCCGATTGCTGGAGCAGAGTTTCGGCATTTCCGCCGAGCACCGGCCGAACAGCATCATCCTGCATGCCGGACGTAGCGGCGAAGGTAAGTAAGCGGGGCCTGAGCGAGGGCAATTCTTCGTAGCGGCGAACCGTCCTCCGAGGCGTCTGGGCGAAGAACGAGCGCCAGTGAGCCGAGCGGCGCATTTTCGATCTTGGATTTTTAATTTTCGATTTTCGATTATCCGGGACTCGTGGCTGCGAGCGTGAGCGAGTGGCGCCCTCGTAGCCACGAGCGCCAGCGAGTGGATGGCTTAGCCAGGCACGGCGCGGAAGGGACTCGGCGCCCTACCACGATCTGGGTTTCCTGGCAGAGGCATTGGCGGGCTTAGGCATTTCTCGTAGGCCGCCCGCTTGCGGGCGCGGATTGAATCGGTCGCTCGGGATTGCCGGCCGTCAGCGGCACGTGGCGCGAGCAAGCTCGCCGCCTACGGGGTGAGGTTCGGAATCGAGCTGAGGCGCGGAAGGGACTCCGCGCCCTACCACGATCTGGCCTCCTCGTGGCGGCGACTGTGTCCTCCGAAGCGTCTGGGCGCAGGAGGAGCCTAAGCGAGCCGAGGCGCGATCGGTCCTTCACAACGCGATGAGGACATCGCGTTCCACCAGGGCTGACGCCGATCCGTCGGCTTACTCACGTTCGCCGCCACGATTACGACAACTCCAGGCTTTCAGGATTTCAGTCTCTCCGGTTTTCCTCCTAGCATCCGGTGGCCCACTGGATGACCGTAAGTTCCCCGTCACTACGCCGGATCCTGCTTGCCGCCGCTGCCTTGCTCGCGGGCGTATGCGGCGCGCGCGCCCGGACGGGTGAAGCGCTGCGCGTGTTTCATGTTCCGGCGGGAGACGCTGCGATCACGCTCCAGCGATTTTGCGACCAGTCCGGGGTGCAGCTCGTGATCCCGATCGAGCGGGTCCGGGGCGTCCGCACCCATGCCGTTGATGGCGATTTCACCGCGCAGGCTGCGCTCGACCGGATGATCGCGGGGACGGAGCTTCACGTCGTGCAGGACGCCGCCTCCGGCGCGCTCGGCGTGGTCCGCATTCCCCGCCCGATGCCATCTCGGATTCCGCCGGTGGCGCCAGTCCCGCGCTTCGCGCCTCCACGGCCATCACCCTTCGACGCGGTCGTGCAACTCGATCCGTTCGAAGTGCGGACCGACCCCGACCACAGCTACGCGGGCCTCGATGCCAACTCGATCACCTCATTCCGGCTCGCTCTCGACGAGGCGCCCGCCACGGCGCAGGTGTTCACCCGGACGTTCATGGACGACGTCGAAGCCACGTCCGTGCAGGACATGCTGGTCAACTACAGCGGGACCGTGGCGGCGGACCCGAACAATGCCGGGGCCGCACTGCAGATGCCCGGCGACCGGGACGGAAGCGGCGGCGGTCTCGGCATCCGCGGGCTGGCCGTCGGGCCACCCAAGCGGGACGGCTTCGACGGCACGCACAGCCTGTTTCGCTCCGCGCTCGGTCTCATCGACGCGTACTCGGTCGATCGAGTCGAGGTCATCGAAGGCCCGCAGTCGCTGCTGTATGGCGCGGTCGGTGGCGGGGGCGTCGTGAACCTGGTTTCAAAGCGGGCGCGCTTCGGCGCCAGCGCTGTCACGGTGCAGACGCAGCTCGACCAGTACGGCGGCAAGCGGGCGACGGTCGACGCCAACGCGGGCGGTTCCCGCGTGGCCGTCCGCCTCGCCGCGGTGAGCGACGCGCAGCGAAACTTCCGCTACAACCTCGGCGGGGAGCTCTACGGGGTGTACGGCACCGCCGCGGTCAAACTCGGCCCGAAAGCGACGCTGCGGATCCAGGGCGAACGCGATTCGAGCTGGCAGAATGTGGCCTACACGCCCACGGCGGCGGACCTCCGGGCATTCCTGCCCGCCAGCGACGCGCGCCGCGGCGAGGACGTCCGTTACCTCGCGCTGACCGGGCAGCTCGCCGACCTGCGGGGTTCGCTCTGGAACGGTCCGGTCGACTACCAGCACATCAGCTCCTTCGGCGCGTGGTGGTCGTCGGAGCGCATCGACGAGAAATTTGCCAGCGCGACCCTCGACGCCGCCCTGGGCCACGGGTTTTCGCTGCAGGCAGGGGGAGTCTACAGCGAAACGCTCGATGACCGTTTCACCGTCGGAAAGAACCTGGTGCCCGCCGCGGGCCTGCCGGGCTCCGGCGACAATCCGTTTCCCGGCACGGCGGTGCGCTTTTCGCCGGGCGACAACTGGCAGTCGGATCGCACGCGCGCCTTTCGCGCCACCCTGCTGCACGAGATGGACTTTCACATTGGACACTGGACGGCGCATGCCCGGACCGCGATCGGCGTACAGGCGAGCCATCAGGGACCCTCGTTTGCCAGCAACGGCATCGACCGCCGCTATTACCTCGCCGATGCCAATGGGAACGCGGTCGTCGATCCCGCGCTCGCACTCGACTATGGCCGGATACCGCTGGGCAGCCTTTACTTTCCCATCCAGGACGGCATCCCGCTCGAACCGGTGTTCCGCCCTGGAGCCACGCGTGTCAGCATCGGCGGCCAGACCTACGTGCTGCAACCACGCATCCGGCAGGACCCGTCGCTCGTGACGGCAGCCAATCCCGCCGGCCTCGTGCCGAACAACCCCGGAGTCGGGACCGGCTATGCCGGCGCATGGAACCGCGGGCCGGAAACACACGATCGCCGGTGGAATGTCGCAAACGTCACGGACTGGGCTGACGGCCGGCTGACCACCCTGGTCGGGGTCAGCGTGGACCGATTCACGACCCTGAACGTCGGACCGGGCGCGGCGCCGACCTATGTCCCGCCGCACAACGATCCCGGCTACACCGCCGGCGCCAACCTGCGGATCGACAGCCTCCCCGGGCTGCGGGTCTTCGCGACCATCAGCACGGCCGGCCTTTCGGCCGGTTCGACGAAAGATCCGGACGGACGTCCGCTCGCGGTCCCGCGTGCCCGGACGACCTGGCCGGAATTCGGGTTGAAGTACGCCGCGCCGGATCACCGGTGGGCCGCGTCGCTGTCGCTCAACCCCGCGACGCACGTGGCCAACGAGGCGCGCAGCATCGGCGGCAGCTTCTTCAACGCCCTCAATCCCGCGGGGATCAACGGCCGGTACAACTCCGGCGACCAATGGATCAACGTCGACCGCGTGGCGCGCTCGGCCGAGCTGGTCGT
Organism: Opitutaceae bacterium; assembly: GCA_035545515.1. Classification (GTDB taxonomy): domain Bacteria; phylum Verrucomicrobiota; class Verrucomicrobiia; order Opitutales; family Opitutaceae; genus ER46. The sequence goes on along the minus strand of DASZYH010000136.1, from coordinate 7,430 downwards.
GACGGCGACTCCGACGCCGCACTGGCGGATCCGGCTCGCCGCCACGGCGATCGACGGCGAGCTCACGAAGTCGGTGACGTACGGCCAGCTCTACAACGACCAATTCTACGCGCGCGACGGTCTCGTCACCTACCGTGATGGAACCCCCGTGATGGTCGCCCCCGCGGCGGCGGGCGGCCCCTCCACCACCCCGCTTTCGCTCGCCATGATCAATGATCCGCAGGGCGCCTATTCCGCCATGCCGGATCCGAACTCCGGCCGGATCACCAACCCGACCTTGATCGCGGCCCTGACCGCAGTCGATCCCGTGCACGGCACCGCCGCGACCGGCGTCACCGGACTCCCCCTCTCGTCCATCCAGTACAACTTTGCCGACCCGTACGGCGGTGCGATCACCGTCGTCCATGCCGGCGACAAAACGACCGGCATCAACACCGTTTCGTTCAACGCGGAAACCGCCTACGCCTTCGCCGACGGCTGGCTCCGCGGCGTCGAACTGTTCGGCAGCGTCCGGACCCACTGGGGCAACCGGGCCTACTACACGTCGTATTTCGGGGGCGACCCGACGAGCACCCTCGGGGCGAGCCGCGTGCTGTACGGGCTGCCGTCGAGCACCGTCGTGGGACTCGGCATCGGGTACGAGCACCGGTTCCGGCACGTCACGTGGCGGACGCGGCTCAACCTGGATAATGCGCTCAATCACTATCGCGTCTGGATCGTGCCCAGCCCCACCAACGGCGCGGTGCTGAACGCGCGGTTGTCCGAGCAGCCGCGGCGCGTCGTCTGGTCCGTTTCGCTGGGCTTCTAACGGAAACGCGCGGCTCGTCCGTCTAAGGGGCGCCGGACATCCGGCGAACCCATGACTACCCGTACCCCCTGCCTCCTCCACCGGGCGGCCCTTCGGCCCCCGTGCGTTTATGCCGCCATCCTGGGCGCGCTGTTCGCGGCGCTTCCCGCCGCGATGGCGCAGACCACGCCTGCGTCCAGTGACACCATCCAGCTCAGTCCCTTCGAGGTTCACTCCGACACCGACACCGGCTACGGCGCGCTCGAGTCGAACTCGCTGACGGCGTTCCGGATCGACCTGGACAAGATGCCTGCCACCGCCCAGGTGTTCACGCGCACGTTCATGGACGACATCGGCGCGACGTCGATCCAGGACGTGCTCACGCAATACTCCGGCACGGTCTTCGACGACCCGCTGGCCGAACCCGGCGATCGCAACGGCAGCGGCGGCGAACTGAACATCCGCGGCCTGCCTGGTGGCGCCCCCAAGCGCGACGGTCTCACCGGCACGCGCAGCCTGCTCCGCAGCGCCTCCGGGTACACCGACAGCTTCGACACCGAGCGGATCGAGATCATCCAGGGCCCGCAGTCGCTGCTCTACGGCGCGTCCGGCGGCGGCGGCGTCATCAACCAGGTCTCGAAGCGCGCGCGGTTCGACCACCGCGGCGGATTCGTGCAGACGCGCATCGACCAGCACGGTACGAAGCGCGGGGTCTTCGACTACAACGTCGGCAACCAGCGGATCGCGTTCCGGGTGGCCGCGGCGGGCGAAAAGCGCCGTTTCGTGCGGTACAACCTCGGCGGCGATTTCTACGGCCTGTACACCGCGGCCGCCTTCCGGATCCTGCCCAAGACCACGCTCCGCGTCTTTCACGAGCGGATCTTCAACTGGGGCATCGTCTCGTACACGCCCTCGATCGGGGACATCCAGAACTTCTTCTACCAGCACGACGCGAACGGAAACATCATCCGCAACGCCGCCGGTGTCCCGACGGTCAACACGTCCGACCCGCGGCGGGCGCAGGGCAACGTCAACTACCTCGCGATGACCGGCCAGCTCGCCAATCTCCAGGGCGTGCTGTGGAACGGACCGGTGGACTTCTACCACATCAGCTCGTTCGGCACGTGGTGGTCGTCCGAAAAAATCGACAACAAGTACACGGGAGCGAATCTGCAGACGGCGCTGCCCTGGCACTTCAACGCCGACGTCACCGCGATCTATTCCGAGACCCTCGACGACCGGTTCACGCAGAGCAAGAACCTCGTGCCGGCCGCCGGCTACACCGGGTCCGGTGCCAATCCCTACGACGGCACGGCGATCCGCGTCACGCCGGGCGAGAACTTCCAGTCCGACCGCACGCGTGACATCGCGGCGACGCTGATGCGCGACGACCGGTTCCACCTCTGGAAGCTGCCGGTGCATTCACAGACGGCGATGCGCGGCGAATACCTGCACCAGGGACCCGCGTTCGGCAGCAGCGGCGTCGACGAGATGTATTACCAGGCCGACTCCAACTGGAATCCGATCATCAGCCCGACCGTGAAAAGCGACTACGGCCGCGTGCCGCTCGGCAGCATCTACTACCCGATCCAGGGCGGAATTCCCCTCCACCCGGTGTTCGCCCCCGGCACGCGCCGCATCACGTTCAACGGACAGAATTACGTCCTCGAGCCGCGAATCCGCCAGGACCCGTCGCTGGTGAGCCCGACCAATCCCGAGGGTCTCGTGCCGAACAACCCCACCAAGAGCAATCCGAACGGCTTTTCCGGAAACTGGAACCGCGGCGGCGAAACCCACAACGAGCTGGCCAGCCTGGCGAACTTCACCGAGTGGGGCGCCGACGGGCGGCTCACGACGCTGATCGGCGCGAGCCTGAACCGATTCGAGACGCTCAACGTCGGCCCCGGCCGCGTCACCTTCCTCGAGCCCCGCAATTACTGGGGCTACCAGTTCGGCGCCAACTACGGCCTCTGGCGCGGGATGCGGGTCTACGCGGACCTGAGCACCGCGGGCATGGCCGCCGGCACGACCAACGACTTCTACGGCAACCCGCTCAAGGTGCCGAAGGCGAAGTCGCCCACCCCCGAGGTCGGCGTCAAGTACTACACGCCGGACGGCAAGTTTTCGCTCCAACTGGCGCACAATTTCAGCACCGTCGTCCAGAACCAGACGATCAACGCCGGCACCGCCTACTTCAATGCCGTCAATCCCAACGGCATCAACGGCCGGTTCAATGCCGGCGACCAGTGGATCAACGTCGACCGCAAATCCAGTTCGACGGAGCTGACGATCGCCGCGAATCCGACGCGCAACTGGCGGCTCGCATTCCGCGCCATCAACCTCTCCGGCGAGGTCCTGAACACCGTCGCCTACAAGCAGCTCTACAACGACCAGTTCTACACGACGGGCGGCGACGTGACGTACGCCGACGGCACGGTCGTGATGGTCGACCCGGCCGGCAAGGGCGGCGCCGCAACCGCCCCGCTGACGCTCGCGATGATCAACGACCCGACGAATCCATACTGGGCCCACCCCGACGCGATCTCCGGCTCGATCACCAGCAGCCTCCTGCGCACGACGCTGACCAACGTCGATCCGGCGCACGGGGAGGCCGCGACCGGTGTCACGGGGCTGCCGATCGCGGATGTCCAGTACGCGTGGACGAATCCGGGCAACGGGACCACCACGGTGGTCGAGGCAGGCGACAAGAACACGAACATCAACGAGTACACCCTGAACTTCCAGTCGGCATACCGCTTCTCGACCGGGCCGCTGAAGGGATTCGGAATCTTCGGCGACCTGCGGACCTACTACAAGAACCGCGCCTACTACGTCTCCTACTTTCCCAGCGGGACGACGAACGCGGTTGCGGCGACCCGCGTCCTCTACCGGCTCCCGACCTCGACTGTCATCAACCTCGGCCTGAGTTACACGCGCAAGGTGTGGGGCCACTACGAGTGGAAGACCCAGATCAACATCTACAATGCGTTGAACCACTATCACGTCTGGGTCGTTCCAACCGCGAGCAATGGCGCGAACCTGCTCGCGCGCTTTTCGGCCGAGCCGCGGTCGATCGCGTGGACCAACACGCTGAGCTTCTGAGCTCGCTCCATCGGGGTCGGCCGCGGCCGCGGCGCCGCGGCCGACCCGCTTGGTAACCGCAGAGAGGGCGCGGAGTCCCTTCCGCGCCTAAGCTCGATTCCGAACCTCACCCCGTAGGCAGCGAGCTTGCTCGCGCCCTCTGCCGCTGACGGCCGGCAATCCCGAGCGACTGATTCAATCCGCGCCCGCATGCGGGCAGCCTACGAGAAAAGCCTCTGCCCTAACCCCGCACCCGGACGGCGGCTTCGCTGGCGCCGTCGCGGACCCGGATTGGTTGCGCCGCCTTGGAGAGATCCCCGCCGTCGATCGTGATGCCCGTGCTGGCGGGGCCCTCGATCTGCAGGAATGCCGCCGCGGAACCCCGCACCCGCGCCGCCGTGATCAGGACGTCCTCCGTCGCGCTGAACCGGAGCAGCGACTCCGCCGCCGGATTCCCCTGCGCGCTGAAACCGTTGATGGCGGCATCCTGCACGTGGTCGAACACCATCGCCGGCCGCAGGTCCGGCGTGGCGACATCGAAGCGTACATTCGCCAGCGTGAGTCCCTTCACGTTGCGGGCGTACAGCCCGTACGCCGGCGGTCCGAAAGGCGCGGTCGACCACACGCCGAAGTACTCGCCCGCGTAACGGGGGACCGTCTCGGGAATCACGCGTTTCGCCGCCAGTTCGGCCGATCCGCCGCCGGCATAGGTCACGTGCACATCGCTGAACCGGATGTCCTCCACCCGGTGGCCGTTCACGCCGTCCAGCGTGATGCACGAGTGCTGCTCGCCCGGGAACGCATGCCCAATCGAGGGCATATCCCCGTACGCCAGCCGCGGCTGGTCGACAACCGTCGCCCGGATGTTGCTGAACGAGATGTTTCGGACAAAGGGCGTGAAGGCCGCCTCGCCGCCGTACGCCTTCCCGCTGAAGTAAATTCCGATCGGGCCGGTGACGTCCTGCAGGACCAGGTTGGCGAACGACAGGTTCTCCAGCTGCATGTGCCCGGCGCCGATCTTGATCGGACAGCCGTAGGTCTCGTAGATGACGCAGTTGGACACAGCGACGTTCTTCACCTGGCCGCCACCGAACCGGAAAACCGACCAGCGCGTGCTGAAAATCGAGTTGGTTACCGTCACGAACTGGCAGCTCCCGAACAGCGCACAGGCGTCATCCCCGCAGATGACGATGCAATTCGACACTGTGACGTAGTGCGCGCTGATGAAATGAAACCCGTCGTTGTTCGAATTCACCCGGTTGTGAACATAGAGGCCGTCCAGTCGCACCCGGCGGCTCTGGATGATGCGAATGCTGTGGAACGCGCCCCGGACAAGTTCGAGGTCCCGAACGACGACCTGCTCGCACCGGTAAAGAAGCACGTGGTACGGCCGGTGCGCCCCCTCGAGCCCGCTCGGCGGCGGCACCCCAGCCGCGGCCCGATGGAACAGGTGTCCCTGGCCGTCGATCGTGCCCGGGCCCTCGAGCGTGATGTTCCTCGCGTCGACCGCGAACAGCAGCGCCCAGTTGCCATCGGCCAGGGTAGAGTCGCCGTGCAGCGGGATCGCACCCACCGCGTGATAGTCGGCCCCATGGCCGCTCCCCAGCAGCGTGCCACCGGCCGCGACATGCAGGGTGACATTGCTGCGCAGCTCGGTGGTGCCGATCACGAACGTCCCGGCGGGCACGAGCACCGTCCCACCGCCGTCGCGGGCGCAGGCATCGACGGCCGCCTGCAGCGCGCCGGTGTCGAGCGTGGTCCCGTCTCCCTTCGCGCCATAGTCACGAATATTGTACACGCGGGCGCCTCGATCGCGGTCCGCCGTCGCCGCCGGTTCCGCCGCCGGCAAGCCCGGCTGGGCGGCGACGCCAAGCGTGGCGGCGAGCGTCGAGGCCGAGACGGTGCCGAGCCATTTCCGGCGGCTGAGGACATTGGGGTCTGCCATGGGAGGGGAAGGGTGGAAACCGATCCAGCCTCGCACGGCGCGACTCCGCGGCGACGATGGCGTCGCTCATATGGTTAACCATCGGACGCGCCTCGGGCACCGGCGAGCGGCAGCCGGCGGGGAGCGGAATTCTGCTGAACGATTAAACGGAACCGGCGATTGCGAGGTGTCCCCGCGATGTCAGCCTGCCCGGAGTCATGCTCGCCCTGCTTGTTTTCGCCGCGCTCCCTGGATTCAACCTCGACGCGTACGAGCGTCCCCGACTCGTCAAGCAGGCGGAGGCGGCCCTCGTCGTCGCACCCGAAACGATTACCGCCGTCCGCAATCCGCACAGCGCAGGCGGTGCCCACGACTTCTCCTCGGACGCGGACTACTGGTGGCCCGACCCGAAAAACCCGGATGGGCCGTACATCCAGCGCGACGGAATGAGCAATCCGCAAAATTTTGTCGCGCATCGCGAGCTTCTGCTGCGTTTCGCGCGCACGTTCGACTGCCTCGCAGCCGCCTACAAGGTGACCCACGAGGAGCGGTATGCCGCCGCAGCCGTCCACCACCTCGATGCCTGGTTCGTCGCCCCCGCCACGAAGATGAACCCCAACCTGCGGTACTCCCAGGCGATCAAAGGCCGCAACACCGGCCGCAGCATCGGGGTGATCGACACGGTGCATTTCGCCGAAGTGGCCCTGGGGGTCGAGGCGCTGCGCGGGTCCGCCGCGCTGACGAAGCCCGAGGAAGCAGCGGTCACCGCCTGGTTTCGCGATTACCTGCACTGGCTGCGCACGGATCCTTTCGGAATCGAGGAAAGCAACGAGGCCAACAACCACGGCACCTGCGCGTGGCTGCAAATCGCGTGTTTCGCCCACCTCGCCGGCGACCAGGGGGCGCTGGCCGCCGCCCGCGAGCGGTTCGAGACCGTGCTGCTGCCGCGACAGATGGCGCCGGACGGCAGTTTCCCGCAGGAGCTGCGGCGGACGAAGCCGTACGGGTATTCGATCTTCAACCTCGACGTGATGTCCGCGCTCGCCGTCGTTTGCTCGACGCCGAAGGACGATCTCATGACGTGGACGCTGCCCGATGGCCGCAGTCTCGTGCGCGGTGTCGCCTGGCTGGCACCGTTTCTCGCGGACAAGCGGCTTTGGCTGAAGACCGTACACCGGACCGTGCTTCGCCATGGCGTCCCCTACCCGACCAACGAGCTGGTCCAGCCCGATGTGATGTATTGGAACGACTGGCCGGTGCGTCAGCCATCCCTCGTGTTCGGTGCGCTGGCCGCCGGGCGGGAGGACTGGCTGGCCGAGTGGAAGCAGCTCGATCCCGAACCCCGCGTCGAAGAGATCATCCGCAACTTTCCGATCCGCCAGCCGGTGCTGTGGGTGCGCTGACGGCGGCGAAGGGACCCTCCTTCGCCTGAGCGCTACGGAGGGCAGGCTGGCCGCCCGACCAATACCGGATCGTGGTAGGACGCGGAGTCCCTTCCGCGCCTCGGTTCGTTTCCGAACCTCACCCTGTAGGCAGCGAGCTTGCTCGCGCCCTCTGCCGCTGACGGCCGGCAATCGCCGGCGACTGATTCAATCCGCGCCCGCAAGCGGGCGGCCTACGAGAAATACCTAAGCAGAT
>DASZYH010000135.1:0-10460 GCA_035545515.1 Opitutaceae bacterium | reverse complement strand
CGAAACGAATGATCTCTTCCATTGGGGTTACTGTTTGCCACGGCATCGTGGCGATATGTGTAACCCATCACTCCGGTTAAAGTGTTACCTATCCTGCCGGATCGTACCGTACGCCGTCTTGCGGCTAATCCCGAACTGCTCACACAAATCCGTGATCGTGAACCGATCGGTCTGCGCGAGCGTAACGAAACCAATGATCTCTTCCATTGGGGTTACTGTTTGCCACGGCATCGTGGCGATATGTGTAACCCATCACTCCGGTTAAAGTGTTACCTATCCTGCCGGATCGTACCGATGACGTTCCAATCCCAGCCGTGCCACCCGGCACGTACAGCGTCTGTGCGCCCAGCCGGCAAAGGAGCAGACCAGCGATCAGCAGCCCTCGACAACTAACTTCAAACGTGGAGTTCAAAATCACCTCTTTGCGCAGCTGCGGCCGCACGAGACGAAATCCTGTAAAAGCCATTGGGATCTTTTTGCGGTGTTCGCTCTTTCACCCATCGATACACCTTCCTGCACCACTCGTGGAAACTGCGATCCTCGTCGGACGGCCGTTCCGCAACGCCGTAGTACGCAGCCAAATTTGACTGTCCCAATTGTCTTCCGAGAAGACGCCCGCGCTGGTAAATCAACAGAGCCGAGCGATGTGCCGTGACGTTAAACTTCACTCGGTCATCGAAAACATGTTTCTCAACTAGAGTGTAGCCGGTTCGGAGTCCGACCATCAACTGTGCCGGATTAGCCGACTCAATTATACGGCGCAAATCGGTCGGTCGGATGTCGTCTGGTTTCGCTTTCCACTCGACGGTATAGGCCACAATGTCACCGGTGGTTTCAAGAAAATCTATGAACTCTTGTTCCTCGTCGGGACAAAGCCAATAGGTGAGAACCAATCTTTTCATGCTCAGGGATATGGAACGATAGGTGGAGTATCTTTTGGCAAGCGCCCTGGCGGCGGTGGCTGGGTTCCCGGCGGAAAAACGATCGGAGGCTTAGAGGGGTCCTTGTGGTCTGATACGACGATGGGAGATTGCGGGCTCGCAGCCCGTATGTCACGCACCTGGCCTCGTCCATCACTATTCACCTGCCCGTTTTTGTTGATTTTGTCGGACTCCACGATGGGGCTCCCGTTCGGGGGGCTATTCACTGTCGTGCCTCGAACGTTAAAAATCGATCCAAAGGGGTAATCGATCCAAAGGGGTCATCCCTTACCTTTCACCTTAAGCCGGTGAAGGAGCGGATGCGACGGGTGGTCCGCACGGTGCATCAGTCCAACATGTTTGCTCACGTAGATGGCTGAACCCATCTCGAGCTGTTCCGCCAGCCATCCATTTGGGATACCCATCGTTTGGCGCAGATGGGCGGCGATCGCGACTTTCCACGGCGCGGACTTCCGGTCTAACTCCCCGGCCCGATGCTCCAGCCGACAGAGGCACTCCTCCAACGCCGATTTCCAGCGCAGGTGGCGTTCCTCCCGGCGATCTGCGGCGGACCAAGCGTGATGGTTCGCGTCCGCTAATCGCTCGCGCACCAGCTGCGCTTTGAATTCGTCGGTTCCCAGCGCCCACCCCCGCGTCAGGTTCACGTACGCCCGATTGCGTCCCGCCGGTCCTTCCGCAGCCTGCCAGGCCAGGTACTGCTCATAGCATCTCCAACCCGCCGGCGTGTCCGCCAGCCCGCCCGCCTCGGCCAGAAACGCCGCCACCCGCAGGAAGGACGGACGCTCCTTCGGTTGCACAAGCAGCCGATAACTTCCACTCCGGTATGCGCGCAGCTCTGCGACCGGCACGACCCCCGCACGCACCGGATTCAGGTGAATGTAATGGCACACCTGCCCCAACGCTTCGCCCTTCTCCACCAGCAGGGCCTTGTACCGCCCTTGGAACAACTGCCCGTTCTCCCCCCGATAGCGGTTGAACCGATTCGCGTACACGCTTTGCAGCCACTGCATCCCCGGCACCAGATTCGCGTCCGGCGTCTCCACTGCCAGGTGGTAGTGGTTGCTCATGATCACCCACGCGTGCAATACCCACCCGTACCGCTCCGCCGCCTCGTGCAAGCACGCCTCGAAGGCATCCCGGGCGCCTTCCTCGCCAAACACCCACGCCCGGTAGTTGCCACGATTGATCACGTGGTAAACCGCCCCGGCGTACTCCACTCTCCATTTGCGCGCCACTACCCCTCAATGCCAACCGAGCCTAGAACAGCAAGGTTAAAGGTAAGGGATGACCCCTTCGGATCGAGCCATCCCGTCGTAGCGGCGAACTTTCCGCCGTCGTGTCGGCCGTAGGCGTAGGCGGAAGCGCTTTCGCGCCAGGTGGCTGGAAGCGGAGTCCCAGCCCTACCAGCGCAGGCATCGCGCAGGCAGTTCGCTCATGCTCGTGGTCGGACCAAGCATCGGCTTGCTCTCGCTCGCCGCTACACAGGCATCGGCTTGCTCTCGCTCCTCCTTCGCCGGGCCTTCCTTCTTCGCGCACGCGCTTCGAAGGACAAGACGGAGGACAGGTCGCCGCTACTCCAAGCCTCCACTCGCTCACGCTCGCGGCCACGACAGACCTCGGCCCGCTCTCACTCCGCCTTCGCCCGAGCGCTACAGCGGACAAGTCGCCGCTACACCGGGCATCGGCTTGCTCTCGCTCGCCGCTACAACAGACGTCGGCTTGCTCTCGTTCGCCGCTACACCGGGCAGCGGCTATATTAGGCTTTCGATGACTGGCGCGAGAGCATCCAGGCGGCGCCGGCGAGGCCGAGCGCGCCGACGGAGATCGCACGCCGGTGTTTCGAGAGCCGCAATTGCCACGATTTTTCCTGCGCATCGCGATCGAACGGCCCGTGGGCCGCGAAGTTGCCAGGTGCCGGGTGCCACAGGTTGTCGGGCTTCGCCGGATTCCGCGGTTCACTCGTTTTTCCGAACGAGCGGGTCGAGAGATAGTGGTCGAGGAAGGCGGGCAGCAGCTTGGTCAACTTGATTCCGATCGACGTCATCGCGCCGAGATAGAACTCGCGACGCGGATGATGCGCCGACCAATGGATGGCTTCCGCGGCAATTTCCGGCTGGTAAATCGGCGGCGGCGGCTTCGCCTTCTGCGGCAACCGACTCTTCACCCACACGAACTGGGGCGTGTTCATCGAGGGTAACTGAACCATCGTCAGCCGGACGTGCTTGCGGTCACGGATCAACTCCGACCGAAGCGAATCCGTGAATCCGTGGATCGCATGCTTTGCCCCGCAATACGCCGCTTGAAACGGAATACTGCGGTAGGCCAGCGATGATCCAACCTGCACGATCGTACCGCGGTCTCGCGGCAGCATCCGACGCAGCGCCGCCTGGGTACCGTACACGTACCCAAGGTAGGTCACCTCGGTGACCCGCTTGAATTCCTCGGGCGGCGTTTCCCAGATCTTGGCGTACACGGACGCCATTGCGTTGTTCACCCAGATGTCGATCGGGCCGAATGCCGCCTCAGTAACCTCGGCGAGGCGCTCGGTCGTCGCGGGATCCACGACATCGCCCTCCACGACCACGGCGCGTCCACCCAACCGCTCGACCTCTTGCTGCGCATCCTTCAGGCGTTCACCGCCGCGCGCGACGATTCCAATCAGGCGCCATCGCAGGCAAAGCGTCGTACCGTCGCCCGGCCAACGCCCGCCGTACCTCCGGTGATGACGACAACCTCGGGTTTGGTTCGCATCGCGTCGCCCTAGACTCGAAACGAGCACTGCGGTTGCGCGTTGCCTGCAAATTACGCCTCCGCCCGTGAGTTCGTACGCAACTTGGCGGATGATCTTGGATAACGCCATCCGAAGGGGGCCGGATACCCGCGCAACACCGCGCGCGCTATGGTTCTGTACCGCGATCCACCGCGCGCGTTTGCGGGCGTGATTCGCGCAATTGCCCGTGCCGAACGATCCGAGCCCCAACCCCGAGCAGCCTCCGTCCGGCATCCCACTTTTCCGTCCCCGTGCCACGACCGTATTTCGCGTCGTTCTCCTCGGCATCGTCCTCTGCATCGCCTCCACCGGCTACGCCGTTCTGCAGTACTACTATTCGCCATACTGGAACGGGATCGGCTATCGCCGGAGCCAGCCGGTGATGTTCAGTCACCGGCATCATGCCGGCGAACTGCACATCGACTGCCGGTACTGCCATGCGACGGTCGAGACGTCCGCCTTCGCCGGCATGCCGTCCACGAGCACGTGCCTGACGTGCCATTCGCAGATCTTCACAGACACACCGATGCTTCGCCCGGTCGTGCTGAGTTCGACCCGGGCTGAACCGCTGCACTGGACCCGCGTCACGGCGCTGCCCGACCACGTCTATTTCAACCATAGCATCCACATCGCAAAGGGCGTCGGCTGCACCACGTGCCACGGTCAGGTCGGCGACATGCCGCTGATGGCCAAGGCCGAGCCGATGTCGATGCGCTGGTGCATCAGTTGTCACCGCGATCCGGCGCCGAACCTCCGGCCCGCGTCGGAAATCTTCGCCGCCACCTGGACACCGCCTTCGGACCAGGTCGAACGCGGACGCGCACTCGAGCGGGCACTGCACATCGACACGACGCACCTCACGAACTGCTCCACATGTCATCATTAGCTCAACCCGCAGACGGAACGGATCGTCCGCACCGGTCGGAACCGGTCACGACGGTCGGCCGCGCGACCGACGAATTTCCGCCCGAAGCCAGCGTATGGCCCGCGGATCTCAGCCGGCGCGATTTTCTGCAGGTGATGGCCGCCTCCATCGCCCTGGCCGAGTTGAGCGGCTGCAACCGCCCTCCATCCAAAACCATCGTTCCCTACGTCACGGCTCCGGAACGCGCGCTGGCCGATGGTCCCGTGTACTACGCCACGGCCATGTCGTGGGAAGGCTATGGCCGTGGTCTGCTCGCGCGGTCCAACTCCGGGCGCCCGACCAAGCTCGACGGGAATCCGGCCCATCCGGAGAGCCTCGGCGCCACCGACGCGATCACCCAGGCCGCGGTCCTCTCGCTGTACGACCCGGATCGCTCAAAGACGCCTCGGTACCACGGAGCGCCGATCGATTGGGCGGAGTTCCAGGAGCAATGGCTGACGGAACATGCCCGGCTGCAGGCAAACCACGGGGCCGGATTCGCCGTGCTCACCGAGCCGACCACGTCTCCGACCGTCACGCGAATGATCCACCGGCTGCTCGACCGGTTTCCGTCGGCTCGCTGGTACCAGCATACGCCGCTCGCTCGCTACGACCGCGACGGCAGGCAGGACGACTACGATTTCACGCGCGCGGACGTAATCCTGGCCATCGAGGCCGACTTCCTGCTCCAGCACCCCGCAAGCCTGAGGTACACGCGCGCATTTTCCGGGCGCCGTCGGATCGAAAACGGCCGGGTGAATGCCAACCGGCTCTACGTGATCGAAGCCGGGCCGACCCTCACCGGATCGATGGCCGACCATCGGCTGCCCGCGTCGCCGCATCACGCCCGCCGGTTGCTTGCCGCCATCGAAAACGCGCTCGATCACCGCCCGATTGGCAACGACCTCAGCGCAGTCGAACAGCGAACGGTCGAGGCGCTCGCGGCGGACCTCCAGGCGAAAGCCCCGAACGTGGTCTGCGTGGCGGGAGTCGAGTGTGACGACGACATCCGGGCGTGGGCCGACGCCATCAATGTCCGCCTGCACGCAGATGGCGTCACGTGGCATTCGCTTCCGTCCGTGCGCAGCGATCCCGATCGCCGCTGTGCCGGCGACCTCGCGGCGGCCGTTCGCGCGATCCATGACGGCCAGATCCGGACGCTCATCATCGCGGGCTGCAATCCCGCGTACACGGCCCCGGCCGATCTGCAATTCGCGACGGCGCTCGAAAAAGTCCCGCTGCGGATCCATCTCGGAACGCACGTCGACGAGACCGCCGTCGCCTGCGACTGGCACATTCCCGAAAGCCACTTTCTCGAGTGCTGGTCCGACGTTCGGGCGTACGACGGCACCGCGAGCATCATCCAACCGCTCATCTCGCCGCTCTACGCGTCGCGCTCTCTCGAGGAACTTCTTTCGTTTCTGAACGAGCCCCCCGGCCGCGACGGTTACGACCTGGTCCGGGAAACGTGGCAGGCGAACCGCCCGTCCGCTGATTTCGAACAGACGTGGAATGGCTGGCTCAACACCGGCCTTGTCGACGGCACCCAAAATTCCCGGAGCAAACCGTCGCCGCCGGCGCGGGCGGTGGGGCTGCAGACCAGCACGTCCGCCCCCGCGGTCACGGTGCTCATTCGCCCCGACCCCACCATCCGGGATGGTCGTTGGGCCAACAACGGCTGGCTCCAGGAGCTCCCCAAACAGAATTCGCAGATGGTGTGGGACAACGCCATGTATGTCAGCCTCGCCTTCGCCGAACGGGAGAACCTCACCAACGGCGACGAGGTGGAACTGCGGCGCGGTAGCGATCGTTTGCGCGCCCCGGCGTGGATCGCTCCCGGGCTGGCCGCGGACTGCGTCGTCATCCACCTCGGCTACGGACGCACCCGCGCGGGCAGGGTTGGCGACAACCGCGGCTTCGACGCCTACCGGTTCCGCCGATCGCACCGGCTCTGGTCCGACGACCTGGACCACGTCGCACCCGCGCATGGGCATGGCTGGCTCGTCTCCACCCAGACTCATTTCACGATGGAGGGCCGCGATATCGTCCGCACCGCTTCGGCTGCCGATCCGGCGCACACCGCAGGATTGCGGCCCCGCACCGAGCCGAGCCTTTATCCCGACTGGTCCTATCCGAGTTACCGCTGGGCCATGCTCATCGATCTCGGCACCTGCATCGGCTGCAAGGCCTGCGTCCTAGCCTGCCAGGCGGAGAACAACATTCCGGTGGTCGGCAAGGATCAGGTCGCGCGCGGCCGCGAGATGCACTGGATCCGCGTGGACCGCTACTTCGAGGGCGACCCGCAGAATCCGCAGGTTCTGCACCAACCCGTCCCCTGCATGCAGTGCGAAACCGCGCCGTGCGAACTCGTCTGCCCGGTCGCCGCCACGGTCCACAGCAGCGAGGGATTGAACGACATGGTCTACAACCGCTGCGTCGGGACGCGGTACTGCTCCAATAACTGTCCGTACAAGGTCCGGCGGTTCAATTTCCTGAATTTCCAGCCGCCAAAGGACTCGCCGCTTTACCTGCAGAAGAATCCCGACGTGACGGTGCGGGCCCGCGGCGTGATGGAGAAATGCACGTACTGCGTCCAGCGGATCGACGCCGGGCGCATCACGGCCGAGAAGGCCAACCGGCGGGTGCGCGACGGTGAGATCCGGACCGCCTGCCAGGACGCGTGTCCCGCCGAAGCCATCGTGTTTGGCGACCTTTCCGATCCGCAGTCGCTCGTCAGCCGCCGGAAGCGCGAACCGACCGAATACGCCCTGCTGGAGGAACTGAACACGCGTCCGCGCACGACGTACCTGGCGCGGCTGCGGAACCAAAATCCGGCGCTCGTGGGCCACGAAGTTCCGGTGCGTCCGAACGACACTACCAACCACGCCGCCCGCGGACCGGTGCGGAGCTACCTCGCCGCCCCCGATGCCTGAATCACGCTACAACCAGCCGACGGTGCCGCCGTCCGCCGAGCCGCTCGTCGGTCCCGGCGAGACGATGGAGCGCATCAACGCGACGATCAGTCGCGTCCCGCTCACCCATCCGGCGCCGCGTTTCTGGTGGATTGGATTCGGCATCGCGTTCGTGCTCGTCCTTGTCCTCCTCACCGCCGTCTCGTGGCTGTTCCTCAAGGGCGTCGGCATCTGGGGCATCAACATCCCGGTCGCCTGGGGGTTCGCGATCACCAACTTCGTCTGGTGGATCGGAATCGGCCACGCCGGCACGTTCATTTCCGCCTTTCTGCTGCTGCTCCACCAGCACTGGCGCACCTCGATCAACCGGATGACCGAGGCGATGACGCTCTTCGCGGTCGCGTGCGCCGGCATGTTCCCGCTCCTGCACCTGGGCCGGCCGCAGTACTTCTACTGGCTGCTGCCGTATCCGGACACGATGGGACTCTGGCCGCAGTGGCGGAGCCCGCTCGTGTGGGACGTGTTCGCCGTCTCCACCTATTTCACGGTTTCCCTGATCTTCTGGTATATCGGCCTGATCCCCGATCTCGCGGTGATGCGTGATCGGGCCCCCACCCTTCTTCGCCGCCGGATTTATGGAATCCTGAGCCTTGGCTGGCGCGGTGATGGCCGGCACTGGCGCCATTACGAGAAGGCCTACCTCATCCTGGCCGGGCTGGCCACGCCTCTGGTGGTTTCGGTCCACAGCGTCGTCGGCATGGATTTCGCGGTCGCGATCGTGCCCGGCTGGCACTCGACGATCTTTCCGCCGTACTTCGTCGCGGGTGCGATCTTCTCCGGGTTCGCGATGGTACTGACGATCACGATCCCGCTCCGGGCGGTGTACGGTCTCAAGCACTACATCACCGACCGCCATCTCGAGTTGATGGCGAAGATCCTGATGGCGACCGGCTGGATCGTGGCCTACGGCTACTTCAGCGAGTTCTTCATGGCGTGGATCAGCGGCGACACGTTCGAGCGCTACATCCCCATCAACCGCGCCACCGGCGCGTACTGGCCCGAGTACTGGACGCTGGTGATCTGCAACGTCCTCGTGCCGCAGGCGCTCTGGTGGCGGCGAATCCGGCGCACCCCTGCCCTCCTGTTCGTGATCTCGCTGTTGGTGAATGTCGGAATGTGGGTTGAGCGCTACGTCATCGTTGTCACCAGCCTCCACCGGGATTTCGTGCCTTCGTCCTGGGGCATGTTCAGCGGCACGCGGTGGGATTGGGCGACCTTCATCGGATCCGTCGGACTCTTCTTCGCTCTCATGTATCTGTTCGTGCGGTACATCCCCTCCATCTCGATCACGGAGATGAAACGGATGGTCGTCACCGGGGAGGAGACGGAATGACCGCGCCCAGTCGCATCGTGTTCGAGTACGCCGCCCATGACGATCTGGTCGGGGCGTTGCGGCGCGTCCGAGCCGAGGGCTACTCCCACGTGGAGGTCTACACGCCGTTTCCCAGCGACGAAATCGACGAGGAACTCCCGGGCCCGCCCACGCCCGTCGGAGCCGTCATGCTCCTCGGCGGCGTGATCGGTGGTTGCGGCGCGTACTTCATGGAATGGTATGCGGCGCACGACTACCCCTACAATTCCGGAGGACGCCCGCTGAACAGCTGGCCGGCGTTCATCCCGGTCACCTTCGAATTGACGGTACTCTGCTCGGCAATCTTTGGGCTGCTTGGGCTCCTGTGGCTCTGCCGGCTGCCGCGGCTCGATCATCCACTTTTCTCGCTGCCCCAATTCATCCGCGCCAGCCAGGACCGGTTTTTTCTGGCGATTCGGACGGATGACCCGCGGTTCACGCCTCTCGGGCTGGAACGCCTCCTCGAGGACTCGCACCCCCTCTCCAAACAGGAGGTGACGTCATGATGTTTGCCGGCGCGACCGTCCTCCTCCGCCGACTACTGCCACGTCTCCGACTCGACGGCTGCGCAGTCGCGCTCAGCACGCTCGCACTGTGCAGCGCCGGATGCGGCAACATGAAACACCAGCGCTATCTCCGGATGGACGAGCCAAGCGCGAATCTGCCGCACGGCACTTCGGCCCAGCTGCCGCCGGAGCATACCGTCCGCCATCGTGCCCGGCTGCCGGATCCGGCGTTCGAGACGGGGGAACGGGATGGAAAACTCCTGAACGCCATCCCCGTTCCGGTCACGCCGGAGCTCCTCGCCCGCGGCCAGCAGCGGTTCAACATCTATTGTGCCGTCTGCCACGGACCGGACGGATATGGCGACGGCATCGTCGTCCGCCGGGGCTTTCCGGCCCCGCCCTCCTACCATGACGCCCGGCTGCGGAACGCGCCCGTCGGCCATTTCTTCCAGGTCATGACTCGCGGTTATGGCGCGATGTACTCCTATGCCGACCGGCTGACGGCCAATGACCGGTGGGCGGTGGCCGCCTACATCCGGGCCCTGCAACTCAGCCAGCATGCGCGGGTCGCCGACCTGCCGTCGGCGGACCGGAATCACCTTTCGCCATGACCGCCGCCGTTCGTCATCAGCTTCGCCGCACCGAACGGGTCGCCCTTGGCGTCGGCATCATCGCCTTGCTGGTCGCGATCGTGTTCGCATTCCTCAGTCCCCGCTCGCTCGCGCCGGCGTGGCGGCTGGCCGTTTTCGCCTGCCTCGCTCCGGCGATCGGATCGCTGATCTTCATCCTGATCTTTCGAACGACCAGCGGCCAGTGGGTCGAGGGGCTCGCGCCGTTCCTGCTTGCCGGAGCCCGGCTGCTGCCGTGGGCGTGGCTGCTGATCATTCCGCTGCTGTGGGTTCCGGTCGCCGCCGTCCCGCACGACATGCGCCCTCAGGTTCCGCAACTGGAACGCGACCATACCGTCGTGGGTGGCGGGATGGATGCGAGGACGGCGTACGAGCATGTCTTTTCCA
>DASZYH010000134.1:0-18875 GCA_035545515.1 Opitutaceae bacterium | reverse complement strand
CGGAGGTGGGTTGGCCACGACGTTGGTCACGCGTAAGCGATTGATCCAAAAAGCTTAGACATGGCTTTGACACGTTTGCCGGCTCGGGCAGGCGACGATGTCACGGGACCGGGGGCGTTGGCCATGTCGGACACGAGGGTTGGACATCTGTAATTCTCAGAAAATCAGGGCTTAGACACGGGTTGGCCACGGCGTGGCAGGTTGGCCAGACCGTGGCCAACTCGGCGGGATAGGGGCGTTGGGCAGGGTTTGGGCTCCCGCGTCCGTGGCCCACACCGGATATGGCCGGATTCTCGGTTTATTTGGCCGGATTCTTTTTAATGACCGAATGGAGATTTTGGTAGCGACTGATCTTTAAATAGTTAACGACGATTCGGACATTATGGCCGGATCCGAGAATCCGGCCAAATAAACCGTGTCATTGTCCGGATGTGGCCGTTTTCCCTGTGTTACGCGCCTAACCGGGCCGTCGCGAGTCGGTCTGCCACGGAGGTGGCAACCCGCGCCAAACGCGCGCCGGCGACACTGCCCATTTCCGCGCGGGCCCGCGGGCAGAGCGCCGCTACTGCGAGCGGACCAGTTCACGGAGGCCGGTTTCCAGTGACACCTCGGCGGTGAATCCAAGCTCAGCCCGGGCACGGTCGGGTGACCCCAGCGAGTGTCGGATGTCGCCGGGACGTTCGTCCGCGTGGCGCGGGGCCGGCGCGCCGGCAAACTCCCGGCCCAGCACCGCTGCAAGCTGGTTGAGGCTGGTCGGCTTTCCGGTGCAGATGTTCGTGACGCCGTTTCCGAGACCCGGAGTGGTGGCCGCGAGTGTGTTCGCGCGGGCGACATCGTGAACCGAAACAAAGTCACGGGTCTGCCCGCCGTCCCCAAATATCGCGGGTGCAGCCTTCGCGCGCAGCCGGTCACAGAAGATCGAAATAACGCCAGAATACGGTGACTTCGGGTCCTGCCGCGGGCCGAACACGTTGAAATAGCGGAGGCACCGGACGCTGAACCCATACGCCGCGCCCTGCCCAAGCAGCAGCGCTTCGGACGCGAGCTTCGCGCCGCCATAAGGGCTGATCGGCCGGGTCTCGCTGCGCTCCGTCAGCGGCAGTTCCGGGTTGTCGCCGTACACTGCAGCCGACGACGCAAAGACCACGCGGACGCGCTCCTTCGTCGTGGCCGTGTTGCCGCCGAGGGCGGCACTGGCCTGGCGGGCGGCGTCCACGACCCGTTGCGTCGCCAGCACGTTGAGCCGGAAGTTCTCGTCCGGTTCGGTGATGCTCTGCGGGACGCTCACGAGGGCCGCGAGGTGAATGATGGCGTCGATACGCGTGTCGCGCACCAAATCCCGCAGCGTGTCCGGACCGGCCACGTCACCTTCGACGAATCGAAACGAGGCGTGGCGCTGCGCCGCGGCCAGATTTTCGCGTTTCCCGGACCGGAAGTTGTCGACGCCAACGACGCCGTGGCCGCGCGCGAGGAGCGCTTCGCACGTGTGGCTGCCGATGAAACCGGCCGCGCCGGTGACCAGGACGTTGCTCATGGGGGAGATCAAAGCCGGAAAATCGCGACGCCTGAAACACTGAAATGCAGCCGTTTACCGGGATGGCGCCGGTTCGTGCAAAACGCCCCGGTGCCGGCCGGCTGACGTGACTTGACCGGGCCGCCCGGACGCCGGCAGGCTTCGGCGATGTCGTCCGAGGTTTCCGTGCCCAAACGCAAGCTCCCCGTCGTGCCGCTCGTCGCCGCGGGAATCGTCCTGCTGGTGGTGGCGGTGCTGGCCTTGCGGGATCCCGCGCTCCGCACGGCGCTCACGGACGGCAGTGACCGCGCGATGGATCTCATCCGGCGACTCGGCGCCGGGGTGTTCTTTGGGGCGATGGCAATTCTCCCGGCGGTCGGCGTGCCGCTGATGGCGTTCACCGTCACGGCCGGGCAGGCCTTCGCGCCGCAGATGGGCATGGCCGGCGTGATCGCCGCCTCGCTGGGGGCGATGGCCATCAACCTCGCGCTGGGGTACTGGGTCTCGCGCTACGCGCTGCGCCCGGTGCTCGCCGGCCTGATCAAACGTTACGGCTACAGCGTGCCGCGGGTGAATGCGGACAACGCGCTGATGGTGACGCTGCTCGTCCGGCTGACCCCGGGGCCGCCGTACGCCGTCCAGGCCTGCATCCTCGGACTCGCCGAGGTGCCGTTCCGCCTCTACATGATCGTGTCGTGGCTCGCGATGACACCCTGGGTCCTCGGCGGAATCATCCTCGGGAAGGGGCTTTTCAGCGGGAAGTTCGGCGTCGCCGTCACCGGCGTCTGCGTGCTGATCGTCGCGGTGATTGGCGTGCAGTGGATCCGGCGCAAATTCTTCCGCCGTCGCACGGCCTGACGGCGCGAGCGGCGATGCCACCGTCACCTGCAACGACATGCCGCCCCTCGAAATCGACCTGAGCGCGACCGGTGCGCGCGCGGAAAGCGTGACGGAATTCACGCGGCGCGTGAAACGGCTGCTGGAGGGAAACATCCGGCCCGGTTGGGTGCGGGGCGAGGTTTCCAACCTGCGGGCGCAGGCGAGCGGCCACGTCTACTTTTCGCTCAAGGATGCCGGCGCTCAGGTGAGCGCGGTGCTGTTCCGGGCCGACGCCCAGCGCCAGACCGTGCCGCTGCGCGAAGGCACGCAGGTGATCGTTTACGGCGAGATCAGCGTCTACGAAGCGCGCGGACAGTACCAACTGATCGTGCGCGCGGTGGTCGAGGATGGCGTCGGCCGGCTCCAGCGCGAATTCGAGGCGCTGAAGGCGCGGCTCGCGGCGGAGGGACTTTTCGAGCGCGAGCGCAAGAAGACGATCCCCGCGATGCCGCTGACCGTCGGGTTCATCACGTCGCCGACAGGGGCGGCGGTGCAGGATTTCGCCCGCATCATCCGACGCCGGAAGTGGTGCGGCCGCGTGATCGTGCTGCCGGCGAAGGTGCAGGGCGAGGGCGCGGCGGCCGAGATGGTCGCAATGCTGACACTCGCGCAGGAGCTGAAGATTTTCGACCTGCTGGTGATCGGCCGCGGTGGCGGGAGCCTGGAGGACCTGTGGGCGTTCAACGAGGAGCCGCTCGTGCGCGCGGTCGCGGCCTGCGAACTGCCGGTGATCTCCGCGGTCGGGCACGAGATCGATTTCACGCTGTGTGATTTTGCCGCGGACCTTCGCGCCGAGACGCCGAGTGCCGCGGCGGAATTGATCACCAGCCAGTTTGTCGACTGTTCGGAGCGACTGCGCCAAGCCGGCGAGGCGGTGGTCGCGTTGGTCGAGGCGGCCCACCAGCGGGCGCTCGCGCAACTGGATCACGCCCGGTCCCGGCTTCGGCTCCTGACGCCCGCGACGCAGATCGAGCAGGGATTCCTGCGGCTCGACGATTTGTCGAACCGGCTGGGGGCTGCGTTGCGGCATTCCACCCAGGATCGACACCGGCAGCTTGCCGAAATGCGCGCCGGACTCGAGCAGCGATCGCCGGCGCGGCGGATCGAACTCGAATCGCAGCGGCTGCTCTCGCTGTGGAAGCGACTCCAGGCGGCCAGTCCGCAATCGGTGTTGAACCGCGGGTTCGTGATCGTGCGCGACGAGGCGGGCCGGCCGGTCATGCGTCGTGCCGGCGTGGTCTCGGGACAGCGGGTGGCCACGGAGTTTGCGGACGGCAGCGCCCACATGCGCGTGGAATAGCCTGGCGCGCATCCGAACCGGGTCGCCGGCGGCCGTGGTGCGGACGGAAGTACTCGTTTTGCCGGGTGGTTCCGGACGGTGGTGGGCGTCCGAGACCCGCCGGTGTCGTGAAATTCGCGGAACGGATTGCGACTCCGTACGTCATAACCCGCTTCGCTGCCGGTCCCGGCGGACGAATCGGTTTGCACCGTCCGTGCGCCTTTCCGTTTGCTGGGACGGTTAGTCCACCCTCAACCCACATGAAAATTCGCGTTTTGTTGTTCTCCGTCCTCTGCGCCTTCCTGGCCGCCCAATCCACCCGTGCCGCTGATCGCCCGCATCGCGACGACGAAAAGCAGACCGAGCTGGGCAAGCACATGGAGAAAATGGGTCATGCGTTTCGCGCCCTCGGCAAGGAAGTTGCCGATCCGGCCCGAAACGAAGACTCGCTCAAGCAGGTCGAGATCATCCGGACGAATGCCGCGGCCGGCCTGAACCTGAAGCCGGAGAAGACCGCTGATCTTCCCGAAGACCAGCGCGCCAAGTTCGTGGCGGACTACCAGAAACACATGAAGTCGTTCCTGGCTGACGTGGACAAGCTCGAGGCCGCGCTGAAGGCCGGCAACAACCAGGATGCGGAAGCCCTGGTGAAGACGCTGAAGAAGGACATGGGCGCCGGACACAAGGAGTTCCGGAAGAAGCACGACATGTGATCGACTTTTGCTGACGCAAAAAGGCCGCCGAGGAATCGGCGGCCTTTTTTTATGCCGTGGCGACTCGATTGAACCACGAATCGACACGAATGAACCTGGGGCGGCTGGTTGCGGAGGCCATGGACCCGGCGTCCCGATCCGCGCGAGCAAGCTCGCGGCCTACAGACGAACCCCCGCCATGGCGCGGCGATTCTCGTAGGCCGCCCGCTTGCGGGCGCCACCTCTGCGTTCGCCCGAGACGCCGCTGAAGACCGGGGCCGTCAGGCCCGCGCAGCCATTACTGCGCGGCCAGCGTGTTTACGTTCGCGTTCGGGCTGTGCCAGTCGATCCGCTTGGTGGGGTCGAGGCCGTCGAGATACTTGTCCATGACCGTGTAGCCATCGCCCTGCAGGTCCTTGCTCGCGAGATCGGGATCGTTGGCATCGAGTCCGTATTGTTTCTTCCAGGACACCGGAATGCCGTCGGCGCCGAGATCCGCGATCGGAGTGCCGTGGTATTCCGGATAGCCGCCGATCTGCGAAATGTCCGTGATGATGCCGTTGCCGGCCAGGCCGTCGTTGTTCTTCGCGAGACCGGGACGCGGTTTGACGGGAATCCGCTGGCCCTCCGCCCAGACCTTGCCGGTGCGCACTTCTTCGATGACGCGGTGATCGACCGGATCACGGTGCGGCAATGTTGCTCCAACCCCGGCGAGAACGAGGCGGTACGCCTCGGCGGCCGGTTGTTCGGTGATCGACGGCGCGGGAAACGGCTTGGCTTCGCGGCCCTTGGCCAGGTAGGCGGCCACCTTGGCCGCGCCGTCCGGGCCCTTCGGCGGATCGACCTGCACGCCGCCGTCCCAATTGTCGGCGCTGACTTTCGAGTTTCCCGCAACCACGTTGCCCGCGACATACCACTGGCCGGCGTGCGGACTTTCGTGGAAATTCCGGAAGGCTTCCGGCTTCGCAATGCGATACTCGAGTTCGCCCCGATTCACCGCCGGGCCCGCCTTGTAGTAGTTGTCGACCACGTTCACGAGCGAGGTGGCATCGCCGCCATCGATCGTGCGGTGGCGCCAGTTGAAGAGCACGTTGTCGCGAAAATCGACCTGATCGCCCCAGCCGATGCTCGGATTGCGGCCGGTGTTGCAGGCAAAAAGATTGTGGTGAAACGAGGCATACCGTCCGCCCCACGTGCCGCCGAACGCGTGATTGTACGTGTTCAGCGCCTCGCTCGAGAGGCACCACTGGATCGTGATGTGAATGGTCGGGAGCTTCAGGTCGCGTCCGCCGTCGGGAGGCGAATACATGTGCCGGTACATCGAGAGGTTCTCGTCGAGGCCCCAGCTCGCGGAGCAGTGATCGATGATGATGTTGCCGATCGGGTCGCCGCCGAGCGAGTCGTCGCGGTCCATCACGTCGGTCTGGCCGCGGCGGAAGCGCATGTACCGGATCACGACATCGTGCGTGTCGACTTCGGTCGTCGCGCCCGCGATGCACACACCGTCGCCCGGCGCGGTCTGGCCGGCGATCGTCAGGTACGGGGCCTGGATGCTGAGGCGGGTCTTCAGATGGATGACGCCGGCGACATTGAACACGACGATGCGGGGGCCGGCTGCCTCGCAGGCCTCGCGGAAACTACCCGGTCCGCTGTCGTTGAGATTGGTGACGACATAGACGCGGCCGCCGCGTCCGCCGAAGCTGTGGGCGCCGGCGCCCTCGGCGCCGGGAAACGCGGGCACCGCCGCCTGCGGCAGGTCAACGCCCGGCATGCCGGCGTTCGGGATGTACGGTTTTCCGCGCTTGGCCCAATCCTCGACGATCGGCAGGTCACGCTGCCAGACCGCCGCCTCGTAACGTTCGACGGCGGCGGCGCGGGCCCGGTCGGCCGCGGACGGCACCGGCCAGTTTTCACGGGCGTGGGTCGAGGTGGCGGTGGCGAGGAGCGCGAGCGAGAGGAGCGCGGCGGCGGCGGAGCCGCGCACGGGCCGGGTCGATGGGTCGGTTTTCATTGAAAGGTGGGGGCCGCTCTGACGGGAGGGACGAGGAACGGTTGCGCGATGACGTGACATTACCGTTCGGTCGCAGTGGATCGGTCGGCGGCCGGCGGAACGGATGCGGCCGCGAGGGCTGGACCCAGCACGAGCCTGCCAGCGGCGGGCAGGCGGACCGTCGTGGTTAACGTGCCGTACCGCATCTGGCAGGCGGCGCCCGGCGTGCCACGAATCGTTGCGGAGACCAGCGCGCCGGCGTGCCAGCGCTCGTCGACTTCGAAACCGCCGCGGGCGCGCAGCCCGGTGATGGCGCCGTCCGTCCACGCATGCGGGAGTGCGGGCAAAAGTTGGATCACGGGAATGCCGGCGGAGTCACCCCGTTCGGTGCGCGACTGGCTTTGCAGGAGCATTTCGGCGATGCCCGCGGTCGTGCCAAAGTTGCCGTCGATCTGGAAGGGGCCGCAGAGATCGAATAGATTCGGGAGCGTCTTCCGGCGGTACAGGAGCTCGAGTTGGTGGTACGCCACGTCGCCGTCGTCCACCCGCGCCCAGAGCGCGATCCGCCAGGCGTAACTCCAACCGGTGCTGCCGTCGCCCCGCCAGGTCAGGAGTTTCTTCGCCGCGGCAAAGATCCGCGGATCGGAGGGGTTGATGTCGTCGCCCGGAAACAGCGCCCACAGCGGCGACATGTGGCGGTGCGCATTGTGGGGGCGGTCCACATCGGCCAGCCACTCCTGGAGCTGGCCGTACTTTCCCACCTGGTTCGGCGGCAACTGGGCCTGCGCCGCGGCGAGCCGGCCGGCGAAATCCGGATCGATCCCGAGGAGGCCGGCGGCGGCGCGGGTGTGTTCGAAGAGCGCGCGGATGAGTTGATTGTCCATCGTCGGCCCCGCGGTGAGCGTGCCCTGCTCGGGCGAGTAGGACGGTGACGTCACGAGCCAGCCGGTCTTGGGGTCCTTGATCAGATCCTCGAGAAAGAACTCCGCGGCGGACTTCATGACCGGATACGCGCGCTGCGCGAGAAACGTGCGGTCGCCCGTGAAAAGCCAGTGCTCCCACAGGTGCTGGCACAGCCAGGCGCCGCCGGTCGGCCAGACGCCATCGATGCCGTTGATCGGCGCCGTCCCGCGCCAGAGATCGGTGTTGTGGTGCAGGACCCAGCCGCCGACGCCGTACTGCACGCGGGCGGTGCGGTGGCCGCTGACGGCGAGATCGTCGATGAGGTCGAAGAGCGGCGCCGTGCACTCGGTGAGATTCGTCACCTCGGCCGGCCAGTAATTCATCTCGAGGTTGATGTTGGTGGTCCACTTGCTCTCCCACGGCGGGTCGAGCTGTTCGTTCCAGATCCCCTGCAGGTTCGCCGGCTGGCCGCCGGCCCGGCTGCTCGCGATCAACAGGTAGCGCCCATATTGGAAATAAAGGGCGGGCAGCGTCGGATCCTCCGCGAGGCCACCGCGTTTGACCCGGTCGAGCCGCTGGTCGGTGGGTACGGAGTCGGCGCTGGAGTCGTCGCCGAGCGAGAAGGAGACCCGGCGGAAAAGTCGCTGGTAGTCGGCGAGCTGGGCCGAGCGAAGGCTGGCTTCAGTGCGGTCGCCGATGCGGTCAAGCGTCGTGCGGCAGCGCGCATCGGGATCGGCGCTGGTGTCCTGGAACGACTTGAAACTGGTGGCGGCAGCGAGGACCAGCGTGGCCGAGTCTGCGCCGGTGATACGCAGCGCGTTGCCATCCCGCCGGATGTTTCCGCCGGAAATCCGGGCCAGCATGCGTGACTCAAACCGGAGGCCGCCGGCCTCCACTTGGCCGCGGAGGATCAGCGTGCGATCGTCGGGTGCGACGGTGGTCGATCCCAGGTGCGGGCTGTCCATTCCAATTCGCACGTTGATCGCGCGCGGATGGTCGGCCGTGAGGTGAACGACGATCACGTTGTCCGGGAAACTCGCAAACACCTCGCGGCGGAACGTCACCCCGGCCTGATTGTAGGCGACGACGGCGGTCGCGGTGCCGAGATCGAGCTCGCGGCGGTAATTTGCGACCCCGGGAGCGGCGGATGCCGCCGACCCGGAGTTGTCGGGTGGCGTGAAGTCGAGCCGGAGGTCACCGAATGGCTGATACGCCTTCTGGCGCGGCGGGTCGCCAAGGAAGTGCTCCTTCGCGAGCTTGCCCGCCTCGTCCGGTTTTCCGTCCGCGATCAGCTGCCGGATCCGGGGCAGGTAGGCGAGAGCATCCGGGCGGGCGTAATCATGCGGGTGCCCGGTCCACAGGGTGTCTTCGTTGAACTGGATGCGCTCCGCGTCGACGCGGCCAAAGACCATCGCGCCGAGCCGGCCGTTGCCGACCGGGAGCGCGTCTGTCCACTTGGCCGCCGGTTGCGCGAACCAGAGACGTGGCGACGCGTCAGCCGCCCGTGCGCCCGGCCACGCGCTGCCGGCCAGGGCGAGGAACAGACAGGCGCGGGCGCGGAGGGCGGGCATGGGACGGATCGCGGGTGGGCGCGTCGATCACCGCGCGGAGGTCTTGGCGGCCGCCGGACGGCGGGCCATGAAATCGTGCTCGGCCTGCTTCATGTTGTAGCCGGCCTTGGCGAGATAGTTGTTGATCCGACCCTTGTACTTGCCGAACCAGGCGTGCTTTTCCTCCGAGGAGAACCCGGCGATCGCGTGGTCGCGCGCCTCGAGGAGCCAGGCATGAATCTGGTCCCTCTGCTCGGTCGTGAGGTTCGGGAGCATTTCCAGGTACACGCGATAGGTGAGGGGGGCCACGCCATACGTGAGTCCGTCCTCGACCTCGCCAACCTGATCCGGGGTCAACTGCGCGCGGAGTCGGACGACGAACGCCGTGCGGAGCGCCTCGCGCTTGGCATCCGCGTCGGCCCGCGCCTGTTTGATATCGGCCTCGCGCGCCGGCTTCGCCAACCCCGCGTCGGCTTTTGCAGCCTTGATCTGCGCATCCCGTGCCGTCTGGACGGCATTGAGGTCGCGGTAGAAGCCGGCGATCAGGCCTCGGGTCTGGTCCGCCTGCGCCGGATCCGGCGGTGGGGTGAGCGTCGCGACAATCTTGTCGGCCCGCGCGATGGCCACCTGGGTGTATCCCGATTTGGGCGCACCGAAGGCAACGAGCGACGAACCTATGACGGTAACAGCTAGCAAACCGACGCAACGAAACGAGGACAGGCGAGAGTGCATGGGACGGGAAGATTTGCACGGTTCGGTTCCGGTGCTGGCGTGCTGCGCCAACCCGGAACTGAAGCGGTCGAACCTTGCGATTGCAGGTCAGAACCGGGCCGTTACGCCGGCCGTGAGGACCACGCCGTAACGATAGTCGCTAATCAGCCGGGCGTAGTCAGGGACGATGTTGCTCACATCGTACTGCCGCTGAAGGGTTCTTGTGTTCAGAACATTGCTTCCGGTCAGGTACAAACTCCAGCGCTTCGATAACAGGTAGTCCGCCTCGACGTCCATTTTCAGAATTTTTGGCGTGATTTGGTAGAGTTGATACGTCTTGCCGTCGGCAGCGTTCTTCACGGCAGGCGCGCTACCTTTCGTGACAACGGCGCTTTGGGAAGTGGCCCGAACACTCAGGCTGAAACGCTGAATGTTGAACCGCACCCCGCCGGCCCAGGTGTCGTTTGAGGAGTCGGTGAACGAAATCACACCTGGCTTGGTACTCGGGTGCATTAACTTCCGACTGTAGTTGCCGAAGACATCGAAATGCTGGCCCCACCGACCGAGGATCCCGAGGTTTTGGATCGCCGAGAGTTCATACCCGCGGTTTGTGGAGCTCGCATCGCCGTTGATCGTTGTACGGATGTCCCAATTTTCAAACTCGCTTGGGGTGAGGCCCATACCTTGCAGGACCGACGCGTACTCGGAGTTGATGTTGTAGACGTCGGTGGTGATCCACGCATTCTTCGTGATGTTATAGAAGTAGCTCGCCCGAAGCGTACCGCCGTTGCGGGTGTAGTATTCGAGCGCCGCTTGGTACGAATCGGTTTTTTGCGGCAGGAGGCCGGGATTGGCGACGCTGATCACGCCATCTCCGCCGAGCGTGTCGTTGTGGGGATAATTTTCGTTGATCGAGAACGCCCCGTTGCCCGAAAGAATGCCCGCGGTCGAGTTTTCATAACTCGGCATTGTCGTCGTGCGTCCCCAGGACGGCTTGAATACGAGGTTTGAGGTGATGTTGTACGACATCGCGATCATCGGCGCCGCCGGGCTGCTCACCTTCTGGTGAATCGCGCGCATTGGAACGAGCTGACGCATCCGTGCTTCGAGGTTTGTGTTCGGATTCGCCACCACGTGGTTGGGGAAACTGACCCCCGCCTGGGTCAGCCGACTTTGGAGGGCGGTGTCGCTGAACAGAGGCGACGAAGCCTGGTCGATCCGGATCGTCGTGTTAAGCACCGGGTCGACGTACAGCGTGCCGTTGGGATTCTTGAGAAAGTTCCATTTGCTGTCTGTCCACGGGCCGCGTCCGTCTTCCTTCGAGCTCTGCTTTCGGGCACCAGCGACCACCGTGAGACGATTGTTAAAGAAGCGTCCGGTGATCATCCCATAATATGCATCCTTGGTTTCGAGGATCGCCTTCTGTTGGTTGACGTACGAGTTGTAGTTGCCGACAACGACGCCGGGATCGTTCGGGTTGAAATACTCGGGATGTGCCTGATACAGCGAATAAACCTTGTACGTGTCGACCCACTGTTGCTGCGGCCATCCAAACCCGGGACTCCGAGAGTAGCTTGTATCGAGAAACTGGGTAGGATCGAGCGCGGGACCGTCGTAGGCCATCTTGTACCCGGTGCCTCGGCCCCACTTCGATTGCTTGGAAAGATCGCGTTCAAAGCCAGCTTTGGCCGTGAGCGAGAATCGGCTGAAATCAAAATCGCGTTCGAGGTCGCCTTTGTAGGTGACCTCCGTGTCGCGCGAATGGGCAATGCCCGATTGCGCGCTGAAGCCGTCGTAGCCCCAATTGGCGAGCTTGGTGGTGTCGATGACGTTTCCACTGCGATCTTTCACCACGACGTTGCTCGGCAGGCCGTCGTGAATGCCAGACATCGCGATTTGGCCGGCGTTTATGACCATGTCGACTTCCGAAAAGTGCTTGTTTTCAATGTCCTTGTAGGTGCCGTATCCCATCGACCAGCTTGCGAGTGCCCCGATTCGCCAGGAACCACGGTTGTAATGATAATTAATATATGCGCTGGTCGTGAACCCCTGTTTATCGCGGGCCTGGACCTGCATGTTGGCGGTCTCCTTCGGGTTCGCGAGCTTCGTGCCTGTCGGATAGTTGATGCCGGTGACAAAATCCGGGCCCCAGTCCTGAGGCGTTTGGATGGTGTAGCCGAGTTTCCGCGAAACTTGGATGCCGTCGTAGTCGGAATATGCCGTATTGGCCTGGATGAGTTGATTGGGCGTGGGCTTCCAGTCGACCCGCGCACTGACGGACCGCTGGAACGTGTTCCAAGGGTTGTCGGTGACCGATGCCGTTTTTAGGAACGGATGCGCGAGATCGGAGATGTTTCCGGCTGAATTGGTGAGGTTGCCTTTGACTCCACCGACGGAAGTCAGGTCGTAGCTGACGGGGGTGTAGGTCCAACTCTCCTGCGCGCGTTCGCTCGGCGTGTAATTGTTTTCCGACGTCGCAGTGACCGTTACGCCAAGGGTCTTGCTAAACGGCTTGACAAAGGAGATCGAGCCGCTCGGCAGCGTGTGATAAGTTTTCTTGTTAGCCGGCCCTGCTTCCCGTCGGAAAAGCACGGCGTCCTTGGAGTTGAAGCCCACATGCAGGTCGATCGTTGTTTGCGGTAGGGCATACTCAAACGCGCTTTTCGTGATGAGATTTACCGAACCACCAGCAGAATTGCTGGGCATGTCCGGGGTGGGGACCTTGATGACTTCGACCCGGGACGCGTTGTTGATCGTGAGCATGTCCAGCCCGACCGCGCGCGAAAGACTGGCCGGCGAGGGGTTCGAAACGGGTACACCATCAATCGTGATCGCCGTGTTATCGGGACCGTACCCACGGACCGAGATGTAAGCGGCATCGGCCGGGTTGATGTAGGTGCCTCCGTACTGAACTTGGATCCCCGGAAGGAATTTCACGAATTCGCCGACGTTGCCCTTCGCCACATGCCCAAACGTGTCAGCCGCGACGACGTCTTTCAAATTCACCGAGTAGCGTTGCTCGTTGACGGCGATCTGCTCGGCCGACTGATAGCGCTCAGACTGAACCACAAACTGGTTCAATTTGACGACCTTGCCCTCGCCGGTGGTTGCGGCTGCTTGCTCGCGATTGAAAATGAAATCCTGGTTGGTCGTGCCGTCGGCAGCGACATTTACACTAGCGGAAAGTGGAGCCTGGCCGGTGTAAGTCACATGCAGGGTGTCGGTTCCGGCCGGCACTTGCAGCAAGGTGTAATTGCCATAGTCATCGGTAAAAGTTTCGATGGCCGTTCCCTCGACGGTTATGCGCGCCTTGCTGAGGTAATTACCATTCGCGCCATTCACCACGCGGCCTTGGATCGTGCCGGTCGATGCAGGCGTGGCCGCGAGGCCGGCGAGGCAGGATAGGGCGGCGCCCAATGCGATGGCGCGGGCGAGAGCGGCGCCGAAGTTTCGGCGGCGCGCAGCGACGGAGGAACACTCGTAGCTCATGGGTAGGCGGGGTTGGTTTTGGGAACGGGCTGCGCCGGGCAGAAACACCGGGCGCGGGCAAGGAATGAGGTAGGCTTCATTTGTTACCATAACTTTGTCGGAGGTGCTTCCAGCCTTTCGGCTAGTTATTCCCGGATCCTAAGGGAGGGAAGGGGGTGTTTTTCGCGTTTATCTCTTTTGCACGGAGGAGGGTGTAAAACTGGAGGTGAAAATTTCAGAGGGTGCGTCGGATGCGTTTGCTGAATCGATGCTGCATCCTCGGGTCGGATGGGACGTCAACCGCGCGTCGTCATGTTTCCCACGTCCTCGTTCGCCACGTCATCCCGCCCGCGCGCCGACGGGGCGCTCCGCCGGTTCGTTGTTGCCCGGCGGTGTCGGCTCCCGCATTTCCCCGCACTGAGTCCGGTTGCCCGCCACGTCCGTGGTGCCGACCGTCGCTTCGCTCCCATGAATTCACTCCGTTCGCTTTTTCCGCGTCGAATCCTCTGCGGCGGTGCCGTCGCGTTGCTCGGCGCCGTCACCGTCTGGGGGGCGCAGGTCAAGGTCCCCTTCGTGCGTCTGCGGAATGGCGGACTCAGCTACACCGCGGACACGCGTGGCAACCGCGTCCCCGATTTCTCCAGCGCCGGCTACCACGGCGGCGGCGTGCCGCTGCCGAGGGTGCCCGCGCGGGTGCGCGTCACGCCTCCCTCGGGCGACGCCGCTCCCGTGATTCAGGCCGCGATCGATTACGTGTCCGGCCTCGCCCCGGACGCCCACGGTTTTCGCGGCGCGGTGCTGCTGGCCCGCGGCCGGTACGAGATTCACGGATACCTCACGATCGCGGCGTCCGGTGTTGTGCTGCGCGGCGCGGGTCCCGGCACGGATGGCACCGTCCTCGTGGCAACCGGCACCGGCCGTCGCACGCTGATTCAGGTTCATGGGAACGGCGCTTCGGTCCGCTCCGGCGGGGCACTCCGGATCACGGATCCATATGTTCCGGTTGGGGCGACGCGCTTTGTTCTCGACCAGACTGACGGCCTCCGGCCCGGCGATCGGATCCTGATCGAACGCCCCAGCACCAAGGCCTGGATCGCCGCGATCGGAATGAACGACGCACCGGCCCGCGAGCCATTCGAGTGGCAGGCCGGGAAAATGAATCTCGCGTGCGAGCGCACGATCGTCGCGATCGATGGGAATCGGGTCGACGTGGATGTGCCCTTGACGACCGCCCTCGACCAGCAATTTGGCGGCGGCACCGTGACCCGCGTCACGTGGCCGGGGAGGGTGACGGAGAGCGGCGTCGAGAATCTGCGCTGCGAATCGGCGTTCGATGCGTCGAATCCGAAGGACGAGCAGCACGCCTGGATGGCCGTGTCGCTCGACACGGTGGAAAACGCCTGGGTCGACCACGTCACGGCGGTACATTTCGCGAGCTCGGCCGTGCAGATCGGCGCGGGTGCGCGGGCCGTCACGGTGCAGGATTGCGCGTGTGTTGCACCGGTGTCCGAGATCGGCGGGTACCGGCGAAATTCGTTTCACACCAGCGGCCAGCAGACGCTGTTCGTACGGTGCACCGCCGAGCACGGGATCCACGACTTCACGACCGGATATCTGACCTCCGGACCCAACGTGTTCTACGACTGCCGCGCCCACGAGGCGCTGGGGTGGAGCGGTTCAATCGGCAGCTGGGCGTCCGGCATCCTGTTCGACAACGTGCACATCGACGGCGGCGGCCTGAATCTGGACAACCTCGAAACCTGGAACCAGGGCGTCGGCTGGGCGGCGGCGAATTCAGTTTTGTGGCAGTGCTCCGCGTCGACAATGGCGGTCCGCTCGCCGCCGACCGCCCACAACTGGGCGATCGGCGTGTGGGCCGAGTTTCTGGGCGACGGCCCGTGGGACCAGGTGAACGAATTTGTCCGCCCCGAGAGCCTGTACGTCGCGCAGCTCACCGCCCGACGCGGTCGCGCCGCGGCCGACGCGCTCGCGCCGCGCGTGTTCCCGTCTGAGCCGCGCGAGATTCCGTCGCTCGCCCAGGCGGTGCCCGAACTCGCCGCGCGGCTTGCGCCGAAGCCGGTCCCGGCTGGTCATCCGCTCCGGCTCACGAACGGCTGGCTGGTTAGCGGTGGTGCGCTCCTCGTGGGCCGGCCCGCGCCCGAACTGGAGTGGTGGCGGGGCATGGTGCTCCCGACCCGCGCCCCCGAGTTCGGCGCGAGCATCACGCGCTTCGTACCCGGCCAGACCGGCCGTGGCTTCACCGACGATCTCGGTGCGGTCACGGACACGATGGTCCGCGATGGCGAGGTCGTGGTGCGGCATCATTACGGATTGTGGTACGACCGCCGCCGGATGTCGCACGAGCGCGTGCGGCGCGACACCCCGGACGACTGGCCGCCGTTCTTCGAGCAGCCGTTCGCCCGCAGTGGCCAGGGCGAGGCATGGGACCGGATGAGCCGCTACGACCTGACCAGGTACAATCCCTGGTACTTCAACCGGCTGCACCAGTTCGCGGAGCTGAGCCGGCAGAAAGGGCTCGTGCTGATCAGCGAAATGTATTTCCAGCACAACATCCTCGAGGCGGGCGCGCACTGGGTCGATTGTCCCTGGCGTCCGGCCAACTGCCTCCAGGCGACGGGATTTCCCGAGCCGCCGCCATTCACCGACAGCGAGGGGAACGCGCCATCGACGCCCGACCTCGGCAAGCGGATCTTCATGGCGGCGCAATTCTACGACGTCTCCAATCCGCTCCGACGTTCGCTGCACCGCGCCTTCATCCGCCATTACCTCGACACGCTGTCCGACGAGCCGAACGTCATCCACACGATGACGGCGGAGAACAGCGGACCGCTCGCCTTCGACCAGTTTTGGTTCGATGTCGTCGCCGAATGGGAACGCGAGACGGGGCGCCATCCGCTGATCGCGCTGAGCGCGCCGAAGGACGTGCAGGACGCCATCCTGGCCGATCCCAAACGTGCCGCGACGGTCGACGTCATCGACCTCACCTACTGGTGGCGGACGGAAAAGGGAAAGCTGTTCGCGCCGCCCGGAGGCACACGCGAGACGCCGCGCCAGTGGGAACGCGAGTGGCATGGCGGCCGGGCGAGTGCGGCATCGCTGGCCGACATGGTGCACGAATACCGCCGCCGGTTTCCGGCGAAGGCGGTGATCACTGGGTTGGAGCAGGGAGATGGCTGGGACTTTGTCGCGGCCGGCGGTTCGCTGCCGAAGCTGCCGGGCACGACCGATCCGGCGTTGCGCGCCACGCTTGCGCGGATGCAGCCAACCTCGGACGTGCGACTCGAGAATGCACCGGGCTGGGTGCTCGGCGCGCCGGACGTCGGGTATTTCGTCTGCAGCACGGGCGATCGGGCGATCGGACTGCGATTGCCCACCGGCGCGGCGACGTACCGGGCTGTCTGCATCGATCCGTCCACCGGGCGCGCGGATCCGCGCGTGCCGGCGGAGGCAATTTCAGGCGCGGGCACTGCCATCCTGTCGAAGGTCGCCGGTCACCAGGCGCTCTGGTGGCTGGTGCCGCGCCAACACGATTGATCCTCGGCGAATAGAGTGGCGAACAGATTGGGGTCGCCTCAGCTCACCAACGTAGCCGAAGTCGTAAGACTTTGGCCATGCCCGGCCGCACCCATCGCGCGCGCCATGACGGCAATCGCCAGCGATCCGCCGCGCGGACGCCGCAGATGACATGAAGCAAGCCGACAATTAGTGGTCCACTCGTAGTGTCGAACTGTCCTCCGTCTTGTCCGTCGAACAGCCTGCGCGAAGGAGGAAACGTTGGCGAAGGCGGAGCGCCAGCGAGCCGACGCCTTGGCGACTGCCGATTTGTCACGCCGTAGCCACTGTCCGACCCCCAAAACCCGGGAAAACAGGCATCTAGAAATAGCGGCGGTTTAATTGCCGGATAGGTCGTTTTAATTGCCGGATCAAAGATTATATATTGAATATCAGAATCTTGGGATAATTGCCGGATACTCGAAACTGCGTCCGCACGCGGATCCGGCAATTAAACCGGCCGGATCCGGCAATTAACCCTGACATCCGGCAATTAACCTCGCGGTGCGTGCTCAGACGGAGCTCGCGCCCAACCGTCGCCGAGCTTCGTTCGAGCAATTCCCGAACAATTCGCGGGCAATCCTCGAGCAACTCCCGAGCGATTCCGCCACCAAACGCCGACCGCTTTGTAAGTCGCGAGCTTGCTCGCGCTGAGCCTGTCGATAGCCCGCGCTCTGTCCGTTGGCGGACTTGACAGCGAACTCGCCAATCCCCGTGAACCGAGCGGAGATCGAGCACAGCCAGAGCACGGTCCGAGCGCACGGCGTACTGATCGCTGACCGTCCGCCCGCGGACCGTCCACCACGATGTAGGCCGCGAGCTTGCCTGCCCTGAGCTTGTCGACCTGCTCGCGCCCCGTTCGTTCACGGACCGTCGCGCACCGCAGGGGGACTATTATCACGCGGCAGCGACCGTCGACAATTCGGCGCACGCTGTGCACACGAGCGTGACTGTGACCAGCACGAATCCGTCCGGGAACGTCACCCGAAAGCTGTTCGTCGCCCAGGCAACCCTGGGGACGGGCGAGACGTGGCTTTACGACGATGACGGCAACTTGACCCGGGATGACCAGTGGAGCTACACGTGGGACGCGGAAAACCGCCTGGTATCGATGGCAACCCGGACCGATCTGCTCCAACAGGGAATTATCGCCGCGGCGGATGCGCGGCAGATCGAGTTCAGGTACGACTACCTCGGCCGGCGGGCGTCGAAGAAGGTGTGGAGCGGCTGGAACGGCAGCCTCTTCGCCACGATGCTGTCGGAGACCCGGTTCATGTATCACGGCTGGAATCTGGTCGGGGAATTCCTGGTCGGCTCGAGCTCGACGCTGTCCCGCAGCTTCACGTGGGGGCTCGACCTCAGCGGCTCCCTCGCCGGCGACGGCGGCACCGGCGGACTGTTGATGATGAGCGAAGCGGGGACGAAGTACGTGTACGCCTACGACGGCAACGGAAACGTCAGCGCCGTGATGAACCAAGCGAGTGGCACCACCGTCGCCGAATATGAGTACGGCCCCTTTGGCGACTCCCTCCGCGCCTCCAACACCTCCGCGCTGACCAATCCCTTCCGCTTTTCCACCCAGTACGCCGACAACGAGACGGGACTGTTGTATTATGGGTATCGGTATTATTCACCGTCGACGGGCAGGTTCCTGGGGCGCGACCCTGCAGAGGAGGGCGGGGGACTGCACGCGTACGCATTTTGCCGGAACAACCCCTTGAATACTTGGGATGTTTTGGGACGGGAGCCTGAATACGAGTACGGTTACGGCGGCGTGCTGCTGGAGGTGGCGCATCCTGACGAAGTATTGGCTGCCTATGGTGGCGAAGCTGTGGACATGGGTCACTGGACGGAAGGGGATACCATGCGATTCAATCGTATGGTGTCCGAGGCTGGCAATCGAACGGCCTACGAGATGAGCTTGGGGTACGACTCGCACGACACGTATCAATACCCGGTTTGCTCATTTGCGTTCGGCGATGAATGGCAGGGACTGCAGCAGATTGATCTCCAAATCGATGCAGCCGATGCGCAGCGTGCGGCTGCGGCCGCGTACGTGGATTCGTTCGTTGCGAGGCTCTCCGCAAGTACATCGGATATCATGGCGACGGTCACGACGGGATTTAACGCGGTATACAACGGTGGCCTGGCGCTGACTTTGGCGACCGACGCGAACACGCTTGCTTGTAGTGTGTCTGCGCCGGCGATAGCGACGGCTATTACAGTCAATGTGGCGACAAAGGTTGTGGATTCCGGCTCGATACCGTCGGAACCTCCGGTATCTGGAAACGGGACCTCGACCGCACAAACGGTGAGC
>DASZYH010000133.1:0-23936 GCA_035545515.1 Opitutaceae bacterium | reverse complement strand
GGATCCGCGCTCGCATGCGGCGAAAAGGCGACAATCGCTCCCATCAGCAGGATCGCCGAAGAAAGGCGGAGGAAAGGGACGGAATTCATTTGCAGGTGGAGCGGCCCCGAAAAGAGGCGGGCGAAATTAGCAATGTCGGTGCCAAGCAGCAGACCGTTAATATAACGCGCTAATTTCCAGTTGATAATACGCCGGATTCCCGGAATCGATACGTCTTGCGATGGAAGGGAATGTAAGGCTAACCGACGCACTCACTTCGCCTTGGCGAGGGCGTCTCGGACCTTTTCCGCGAGCTCCGGCGCGAGGTTGAGCTCCAACGCGCGGCGGAGCGATCGAACGCTGGCGGGCCGGCTGTTCAGATGGATCTGGCTCATGCCGAGATAATAGAAAACCTCACCGTCATCAGACCGGGAGCGGGAGCTCTCCTCCAGCAGAGCTGCGGCGCGGTCATAGCGTCCCCGTCGATATTGGATAATGCCATATGCTTTCGCGACGTCGGCATCGTCCGGATACGCGTCGCGTGCGCTTGCCGCGACTTGCGCTGCCTGGTCATCGTTGCCGGGATTTTCGGAGAGCAGGATGGCCAGTCGCCGGGCGGCGGGAGCAAATTTCGGCAGGTGGGATCTGAGCGCCTGATACGTCGCGATCGCGGCGTGGGAATCCTTCTGGCTCTCCTCTGCGGCGCCGAGTGCCATCAGGGCTGGGGCATAGGTCGGTTTCGCGGCGAGTAGCGCGCGGATACTGGCGATCGAGGCGGCTGCCTTCCCGCCGTTATCCGAGAGCTCAATCATCGAAAGCAGGTTCTTCGCGTCCGTGGCCCCGTCGAAGGTGCCCGGCATCGCCAGAGCCTTTTGCGCGGCATCGCGCGCCGTCGAGATCTGACCGGTGTCGTAGGCGGCGTCGGCGTAGGCGAGGAGTACCTCCGGATCATTCGGGAGCCCGGCGACTGCTTCCTGCAGCAGGCTGGCCGCCCAGGTGAAGTCACCGCTGTCGTAGACGATATCGCCGAGAACGGCGGCCACGGCGGGGTCGGTGGGGGCGAGTTTTCGCGCCGCCTTGGCGAGCTCAAGGGCCTTCGCGGGTTCCTTCGTTTCCCGGTAGATCTTCGCCATGCCCAGCGTTGCCCGGGCATCCTTGGGGCTGAGCTTGAGCGCGGCTTGGTAGGCGGCGAGTGCGTCGTTGAAGCGGTGCTGGCGCTCGCGAACTTCCGCCAGCTGGCTGAGCGCGACCGGATCCGGATGCTGGGCCACGGCGGACTCGAGCTTGGTGATGTCGTCAGAGGTCGCCGTCGCCGGATTGAAATCCAGCATTGCCAGAGCTTCGCGTGCCGTCGCCACCCCATTGAACGAATCGTTGAGCTTCAGTGCCCGCTGCAAGGCGGCACGGGCCAGTTGCTCCTGGCCGAGCATGTAGTTGGCCATCCCGACGTGGAACTGCACCTCGGCCGACGCGGGCAGCCGGTCTGCACTCTCGCTCAGGAGACTCAATGCCCAGGCATAATCCCCGCGCTTGTAAACGATCCATCCCAGGGTGTCGGCGGCATGCGGCTCGTTTGGCAACAACTCGCGCGCGCGTTGCGCGAGCGTGAACGCCCGGTCGACGTTATTCAGGTGCTCGGAGTAGATGTAGGCGAGGTTGTTCAGGGCGGCGCTGAACTGCGGATTCACTGCGAGGGTTTTTTCGTAGTAATCGCGAGCCTTCGGATAATCCTTCTGCTGATTGTAGATCGCGGCGATCATCATCAGCGGCTCGGCGCTCTTCGGTTCATTCTTGTGTGCAAGCTGGAGGCTCGCGAGCGCTTCGTCCTGGCGCTTCGTGCCAATGTACAACTGCGCAAGCAGCATGTAGGGCACGACTTGATCGGGCTGAAGCTCGATCACCTTTTTCAGGGTGGCCTCGCCGGTTTTGAGGTCGCCTTCCTCCAGGTAGGTCTTGGCCAAGATGAGATACGGGCCGGCCGCCTTGGGATTCAATTTGATCTGGGCATTGATCCGTTCGCGGGCCGCCGCGAAGCGTTTCTGCCGCAGATCGATGTCGGCCAGTTGCTCCAGCGGCGTGAGAAAGGTCGGATCGATGGCGAGTGAACGTTCGAATGCCCGCCGGGCCTCCTCCGTCCGCCCTTCCTGGACCAGCACCAAGCCGGCGAGCAGGGGAACCTGCGCGTTAAGCGGAAATGCCTTCTCCAGCTTGTCGTACAATTGGAGCGCGCGATTGAAGTCACCCTGGCGGGTGTAGACGTCCGCCATCGCGAGCTGCACTTCCGGTGCGCCGGGGTTTTGCTTGGCGAGCTTTTGGAGCCAATCCAGCGCGGAGGTGAAATTGTTCTGGCGGACATTGATTTGTGCGAGGGCCAACATTGCCTCGCCATATTGCGGATTCAGGCGAATGGCCTCGGTCAGCGCCCCCACGGCCTTCGCCAGATCGCCCGTCGCGGCGGCCGCGCGTCCCACTTCAAAGCGCAGCGGGGCGGATTGGGGATACATGGAGACCGCGCGATCGAGTTCAATGAGCGCCTTGTCCTTGTCGCCCTTGGCCAACAGGACATGCGCCTTCAGGGTCATTGCCTCCGGATTCGTGTTGTCCCGGGCGAGCGCTTTCGTCGCGAGGTCAAGCGCCACATCGAGCTTCTGCTGCTGGGCCTCGAGCGTACCGAGCAGGATGTACGGGGGGATGCAGTCGGGGGCATCCTTGATGCTCTCCTGGAGCAACTTTCGCGCGACATCCACATGCCCGAGTTGCACCTCGACGCGCGCATACTGCAGGCGCGTCCCTGATCGGAGCGGCGACAACTTGGCGGCCGTGGCGAGCGCGGCCTCGGCGTTGGTGGGTTCACGACGGGCGCGGTAGACTGCCGCCTGGCCGAGGTAGGCGTCGCTGAAGTTGGGGTCGAGCTTGCGGGCCTGATTGAACTTCAGCTCGGCGCCGGCGACGTCCCCCGCGCGGAGATCGAGGATGCCACGCGCGGTGACCACCGGCGCCTTCTCCTGCAATGCCGACGGCATGGTGTCGAACAGCTGGCGTACACCGGCAATGTCCTTCTGCGTGGTGCACGTTTGGGCGAGGAGCACCGGGGCTTCCGCATCGCCCGGTTGATGTTCGAGCACGAATTTGGCCTCACTTCCGGCTTCCTTGAGGTTGCCGGCCGCGAGCAGCATCGCCGCGAGACGCCGGCGCACGTCGAGATTGTTGGGTTCGAGCTCCCGCGCCTTCATCAGGTACGCGTAAACGATGCCGATTCGTCCCTCGTCATAATAGAGGATGCTCAATCCCGCGATCGCGTCCGGGTCCAGCCCGCGGATCTGCAGGACGTTCATGTACTCGATCTCGGCTTTTTCGTACTGACCCTGCGCATAGTAGTGGCGGGCCTTCGACAGCGCCCGTGCCCGCCGCATATTGGCGGTGCAACCGGCGGCACCCAGCACGACGGCAACGGCGGCAAGGGCGAGCAGGACACGGGCTGGTTTCATGTGGGTGGAACGGAAAGTGGAATTCAGGCGAGGAGCCGCGGGGTCACGCGTGCGCGGGCTGGAGTTCCACGCCGCGCTTCGTTTCGAAGCGCATGAGCAGACGAAGCACGATGACGAAGGGGATGAGCGACAAGACGAAGAAGATGGGACCGCCTTTGTGGTGAATCGGCGAATCGATCATGTGGGGACCGATGTGCACGCAGAGCTCCCCGAGCGTGAAGACACGGAATCCGTTCCGCAGCAGGGCGAGGGGCACGACGAGGGCGACCAGCGTTGCCCGGGCGGTCCAGGTGCGAAGGAAAAGCCGGCTGGCGAGCACGGCGGTGATCAGAAGCGCGAGCGTCGAATGAATTCCGCTGCACTCGGGCGCGACCTCGAGCGAGATCCCGGGAAGATGGAAGATCAGCCCCTCGTGGTACACGGGCGTCCCCGCGACACTGAACATGGCGGACGCGACGGCGACGGATCCGTATTGCAGAAACGTCTCCGCCCGGTCGGTGAGCCAAACCGGCATGGGCACCATGAAAACGAGAAACCCAAGGGGAAACATGAGCGTCCGAGCACGGGCCGATCCCAGTGCCCAGAGGGTGACGGCCACGACCGCGCACACGAATGCACCGGTGGTGAGGGCGAGCGCGTCGGCGTCTGCCCGGAGCGGCATCGCGTGCGCGGTAAACAGGTCGGCCGCCACCAGCGCCAGGGATGCAAGTCCCGCCACCATGGCCGAGGCGTAAGCAGGCCGTCCTGAGGACGATAGTCGCGACCGGAGCAGCCACACAAAATACCCGCTCACAAACGGAATGAGGAGGACGTGTGAGTACAGGTCCCGAGCGAGCGCAAACCGGACCAGCTGGATGAGAGGCCAACTGAAGGCGACGGTGGTCGCGGCCAGAGCGAGGAGCCAGGATCGGCTGGAGCCATTCGCGTCGTGTCGAGTCGTGTCCATTGGTGGTAAGTCTCCCGGCTGCTCCGCAATCTCAGTAGTGAACGCCCAATTCGATTCCGATTTCGCGGATCGAGAACCCGAATCCGTGGCTGCTCGACGCATTCTTGCTCAACCGATAAACCACCGAGATGGCGCCACGACGGAGGACATTGAGGCTCAGTTTCGCGGTGTAGGTCATCAGCTTGTCTCCGCGCGCCTGCGCCGCGTCGGGAGTGTCGGCGACGTAGATCGTCCGCTGCTGATCAACGCCGAGATTGAGATGAAGATGTCCGAGCAGCCGTTGATCGAGCGCCACGCTCGTGCCCTGCGTGCGGGACATTTGGGCGCGGAAAGGTCCGGCCGAATTGGCGCGCTGGAGGGAAAGGCTGAAAACGGTCGCGGCGAAGGGCGCGTACTGGGCACCGACCTGATAGTAGAGTCCTCCGAGACTCGCGCCGGGACCGCCGAGAAATTTCCAGTGATCGGCTCCCACCGCGGCGTCGAGGGCGGTCTTGGACGTGAGCTGCCAGGTCACGTGTCCCGTCGGACGTTCGTACATCATGTCCGGCGCATCATAAACCATGACGTACCCCAGCGTGGCGCCGGTCGCGATCGTCAGGCGTTTCCAGGGCTGATAGGTGACCTGCGGGGCAACCGACCAATCGAAGGTGTCCGCGAGCTTTTCGACAAAGGTGAATTTCTGCTGACCGATCAGCTGGAGCCCGACGTCCCGGCCCAGGAACCAATCCAGGGTGCCGACGGTGGTCGTGGATTGCTGGCCCGTCTGCCGGCCCGTGTCGACCAACGGCGAATTGACCTTGGTATATTGCTCGGTCAGTTCGCCGGCCCAATTGTCATGGGCGACGTGGCCGGCGAGGGCGAGGTTCTGATCGAAGCTGTCCGTGAAACCGCGATGGGAATAGCGGACCCACGACGGGACGTAGGACGCCTGCCAGTTGTCTCCCAGGTCGAGCGAGACGCCCGCGGTCGTCGTCTGGATGTAGGTGGAAACCGGATGGCCGGGCGCGAGTTGCAGCCCGGTTTCGAACATCAGACTATAATTGGCCTGCGGACGCAGACCCAATGGTCCCCAGTGGAGAAAGGCCAGCGTTTTGACCTTGGTCTCACTGCCAAGCACGTCGGCTCCATGCGACGATGGTGGAACGGCCGCCGTGGCGGCGTCGGCGCCGGGGGTGGACGGCACGATCGTCTGGGCACCAAGGGGTGCGCCGGTGATCAACGCGGCCAAGAGCAGTCCTGACGCGAAAGTGAACGAGGGAAACTTGGGGAACAACCGCATGAACAGGCAGAAGCGGACCAGTATTATCCGTGGGAGGGGGCGGGCGACACCGCCGACGTGTCGTCGGCGTGGTGCCATGGCCGGCCCGAGCTTAGCAACGCCTCAAAAAAGTATCCCGCAGATTCCTTGATGAAATCGATAGCCCGTTCGCTTTCATCCCACCAATGGCCGCGATCGAAGCCGGGGGGAATCCACGCAATCACTCCGACTTTCGTTTGCGGCCCAAAGACCTTCTGGAAGACGAGCCGGCTCCGTCGCGCGTGCACGCCTCGGGTTAGAACATCGATGGTGGTGGGGTGGATTCCCCGGCGAGCAAGGGCGTCCCGGGCGCTGACAGCATTCAGGTAGGTCCGCTGGCTTTCGACGTCCGGTGCGGGCGCGGGAATGAACACGGGAGATTCGATGCCGAGTCGGCTCAGTTCGCGACGGACGATGTCCACCTCGCTCCACCGTTGCCGGAACCAGTGTTCGCCGGTCAGGCCGCCCGTCGCGACGACGTGGTCGTAGTCTGCGCCGGGGCGGCTGAATTCTGCCGCGGCGGCATGGGCGCCATCCTCATGCATCCATGCCTCGACGATCAGGATTTTCGAGGGAACGCGTGCGGTCACCGAGAGGAAGCGTTCGCCGCAGAAAGTCCACAACGCGATGGGCGTGCCGATGAGGGCCAAGAGCACGATGCACCCCAGGAGTGTGGGGACCATGACGGTGCGTCGGCGGAGAAGCGGAAACATTACTGCGGATGATTGCGCTGCCGGGATGGATCACCGGAGGCGGGAACCTGCCGGGCGAGGCGAACCCGAGTGCCCCGGCCGACGGGCAAGGGGGATCGATGCAGGGCGGGGTCGCCTGACCCCGCCTGACCAATCACGGCATCTCGTACAACTCGACCAGGGCGACGCCGGTTGTGTTATTCACGCCCGAAACGACCGCGCTGTAAGCGCCAGGCTGGAGGGTGATCAGCATGGCGGCATCGGCGCTGTTATCGGGGAGCGAGAACGCACCGACGGTTGTGAACGCCGCTTTCAGCGCGGAGCCGCCGCCCCAGTTGTCATTCTGCTGCAGCGTCGTGCTCGTACCCTGGACAACGATGGACAACTGCGGATCGGCGAGCACGCCTGACACATTGAAATTGGTCAGTGTCGGGCCAACGGCACGAATCAGGTATTGCTTCGGGGCGTTGCCATCGATCACGAAA
Source organism: Opitutaceae bacterium (assembly GCA_035545515.1). GTDB lineage: Bacteria > Verrucomicrobiota > Verrucomicrobiia > Opitutales > Opitutaceae > ER46. Next base: position 17,049 of record DASZYH010000133.1, on the reverse strand, counting down.
CCGACGATCAGAACGTTTCCTCCGGTGCCAACCTGGGTTCGGGCGGAAACGTTGACGAGCCGGGCGTCGCTGGCTTTGGCCGCGTCGTAGAGTTCGACCAGCGCGACGCCGGTGTCGCCCGGTTTGCCCGACACCTGGGCGGTATAGGCGCCGGGAGCAAGCATCGTAAGCGCGGCGGCGTCATGGCTGGCCGCCGGTAGGCTAAACGCGCCGACCGAAGATGCGGTGGTCGCAATGTCCGGGGCGTTGGTCGCGGAGCCCCAGTCGTCATTGGTCAAAATTGACGTCGTTCCGGAGTAGATTCCGAGGACGGGGTCGGCGAGCGGCCCCGAAACCTGATAGTTCGCGAGGGTGGGACCGATGCCGCGGACGAGGAGCGCTTTGGAGGTGCTTCCCGTGACGACGAAGCCGGCAATCAGCGTGTTGCTGCCGGTGCCGGCAACCGAACGCGCCGACAGGTTGATGATCCGGGTGGTGACGGGGACCGTGTCGGCGACGCCGGAGAAGTTGATCGAGGAATTGGTGCCGGCATAGGTCGCTGCCAAACTCAAGCTCTGCGGATTGAGCGTCACTGTGAGCTGGGCGCCGTTGCTGGTCGTGGCGATAAGTTGCCCCGCGGCATTGATCGTTCCGGATGCACCGTCGATCACGGTCGGGGTCGCGGTCACCACCAGCGCATATCCGCTCGGCCCAATGATCGAGTAGGTCGTGCCACCCGACGTGCCGAGGGCCGAAGCGGCATAAAACCCTGCGTCGGCGTTGTTGCCGGTGTCGGCGGATCCGCTGAGGGTCTGGCCAATTCCGGCGAGTTGTCCCGAGACCTGGCCGTTGCCGATGCTGCCGGAAAGCGTGAACGTTGCGACGGCGGCGGCGATGGGAGGCGTTTCGACCGCGGCGGTCGAAGTGGTGCTCGTCGTCACGATTTCGGATCCGGTCGTCGTAAACGTGCCCGAGGCGTCGATGGTGAGTTGAACGACAATGGCGGAGTGCCGGTCGGGGAGGAAGGCAAGGTAGGTGGCGGTGTTGTCACTGTGCACGTGGAGCGCCCACGTGCCACCACCGCTCAGCGTCCCGAAGTAGTCTCCGGCGAAGCTGATCCCGGTGACGGTCAGCGTCGCAGCGGAACTCGTCGCGGTGCCGAGGGAGTTCGTGACGACAACGGCGTAAGAGGCGGCGTCAGACGGTTGGACGTTCGTCAACGCCAGCGTGGCACCGGTCGCGCCCGCGATGGCTGCCCCGTTCCTGGTCCACTGATACGTCAACGGCGTTGCGCCGATGGCGACGACGCTGAACGAGGCGCTGGCGTGCTCCATGACCGTTGCATTGACCGGCTGTGTCGTGATCACGGGTCCGGATTTCACCGTTACCGTGACGCCGACGCTGGCGATCGAACCGGCGACGTTCGTCGCGACGACATCGTAAACACCCGCATCGGAGGCCTGGGCATTGGACTTGAAGAAATCCGAATCGGTGGCGCCGGGAATTGGCGTCCCATTGCAGCGCCACTGGTAGGTGGGCGTTGGCGATCCAGTCGCGTAGACACTCAGGCTGATCGGTCCCCCGACATTCACGATCTGACCGGCTGGCTGGATCACGATCGTCGGAGCCACATTGGCCGGTGGTGCCGCCGAGACGGTCAAAGTGGCCGCCGCGCTCGGCGTGGCACCGCCGGCGTTCGACGCCAGCGCACGATATTGGTTGTTGTTCAGCGCGGTGGTCGCACCGGTGATGGTGAGGGTCGACGTGGTGACACCGGAATAAACCCCTCCGTTCGAAACGGCGTGCCAGGTTACGCCACTGTCCGTGCTGACCTCCCATTGGAAGGTCGGGGTCGGAGTGCCGGTCGCGGCGACGAAGAAGCTGACCGAACCGCCCGTGCCGGTCGATTGATTGTTTGGCTGGACCGTGATCGTGGGGGCGACGGTGACGACGGCAAGGGTCGCGGGGCTGGATGCGACACCCCCCGGCGCGGCGGAGTTGGTCGCCACGCATTCGTACTGGGCCGCGTTCAGGTTCGACGTGACTCCCGTGATCGTGAGAGTCGGTGATCCCGTGCCAGAATACTGTCCACCATCCGACAGCGGAGTCCACGTCGTGCCACCATCGGTGCTAACCTGCCACTGCAGCGTCGGTGTCGGCACCCCCGTAACTCCGACGGTGAAGCTCGCGTTCCCGCCCAAGGGGACAATCTGATTTGCTGGCTGCGTGGTGAACGACGGAGCAAGGGTTGTCTGCACCGTCAGAATTGCCGCGTTTGAGGTTGCATCCGGCGTGGCACCGTTGCTCGCGACGCACCGGTATCGTACTCCACCCAGCCCCGTGACGTCGGAGATGGCGAGGACGCTGGAAATGGTGCCGGGTGTCGGAGACGTGTTTGTGACCGTGTACGGCGCGACAACCGAAAGCGGATTCCAGGTGGTTCCGTTGTCGGTACTGAGTTCCCACGTCATCGTTGGCACCGGATTGCCGGTCGCGATCGTGGTGAAGCTCGCGGTTCCGCCGTTTGCCGATGTGACGCTCGTCGGCTGAGCGGTAATCGCCGGTGGCGTCGTCGTGACCGTCAGGGTGGCGGCGGTCGAGGGTACGCCGGTCGGCGCAGCGGCATTGATGGCAAGACACCGGTACTGGTAACCGTCGAGTGCCGTCGATGCGGCGGTAATCGTAAGCTGCGGGGTCGTGACACCGGAGTACGTCGAGTCGTTCGCGAGGTTGCTCCAGCCGGAACCTGAATCGAACTGCCACTGGTAGGTCGGTGCCGGGCCACCGGTCGCCGCGACGGTGAATGATGCGTTCGTCCCCGCTGGCACAGAGACGCTGGCGGGATTGGTGGTGAACGCCGGTGCGACATTACCGACCGTCAGAACCGCGGAGCTGGAATTCGAGCCAAGGGTGTTGGTGGCGACGCACTGGAAGACGAAGCCGTTCAGTGCGGTCGTGGCGCCGGTGATCGAGAGCGTGGGGGTCGTGACGCCAGAATAGGTTGAGCTGTTCGCGAGGTTGGTGAACGTACTTCCGCCGGCGGTCGTGCTGATTTTCCACTGGAAAGTCGGGGTTGGGTTTCCGGAAACCGCCACCGTGAACGAAGCGTTTCCGCCGGTCACCGCGAACGTGTTGGCGGCCGCCGTCGTGAAGGTTGGCGCATAGTGAACCGTGAGAACCGCCGCATTGGAGGCAACCGAAGCGATCGAATTCGTCGCGACGCAGCGGAATTGGTAACCATCCTGCGATGCGGTCGTCGCGGAGATTCCGTATGAGGTTCCCGTCGCACCGGAGATGTCGGACCAGGATCCACCGGAGTTGGTGCTAATCTGCCACTGGAAGGTCGGAGTCGGAATTCCGTTGGCGACGATGACGAAGTTGCCGCCGTTGCCCGCATTGACGGTGGCACTTCCGGGCTGGGTGGTGAAGACGGGCGCCTTGTTGACGGTCAGCGGTTGAACCACGGGGGCGGCGGCGCTATAGTTTCCGTTCCCAATCTGGGTGGCAGTGATATTGGCCGTTCCGCCGCCACTGCCGATCGTCAGCGTCGAGCCGTTGGTTCCACCGGTCGCCGCCACGTTGAAATTGGAGCTGGCGAAGCTCACGGGAAGACCGGCGCTGGAGGTCGCGACGAGCGTATACGGCGGACTTCCCGCAACCATTACCGGCAGCGAATTGAACGTGATGGTCTGGCTCGCCTTGTTGATGGTTAACACCTGCGGAACCGCCGTGGCGGCGAGGTAATTCGAATTTCCCGCCTGGTTGGCGGTGATCGTGGTCGATCCGGCGGACAGGATCGTGACCGTGTTGCCGGTGACAGTGGCGACGCCCAGGTTCGAACTCGTGTAGGTGATCGTAGTGCCCACCGAAGTCGTGGTGGCACCGAGCGTCAGCGTCAGTCCCGGGGAGTAGGTTACGGCGGAAAGCGCACCGAAGGTGATGGTTTGCGGTGATGCGTTGACGGTGAGCGTCTGAGACACCGGCGGGGCTGCGAGATAGGTCGCGTCGGCGGCGGCATTGGCGGTGATCGTGGTATTTCCGGTGCCGACAATCGTCACGACGCTGCCACTGACCGTGGCCACGTTGGCGTTGCTGCTGGTGTACGTGACCGGAATGCCGGTCGTCGAATTCGTTGTGCCCGTCAGATTAACGGTCGCATTCGGGGAATACGTTACCGGCGAAAGGGCTCCGAACGTGATCGTCTGGACGGCCTTCGACAAGGTGAGCACTGAATCGCCGCTGGTGGCGTCGGGGGTGAAGCCGTTCGAGGCCACGACGGTGTACGTCGCGGCGTCGGTCGCCTGAAGATTCGAGATCGTCAGGCTGGCGGTGGAAGATCCGGCAACCGTTGAGCCTGACCCGGTCGCCCCGTCGGACAGCGGGTTTCCATTCTTTTGCCAGTGGTAGGTCGGGGCAGGAAGTCCACTCGCCGCTGCGGTCAGCGTGATATTGCCGAAGATGGGCGCCGAGGGGGTCGCAGGCGGCTGCGTCGTGAAGGTCGGCGCGTTGGTCGCAACATTGGTGGTCGCGGAATTGCCAATCGCATTCGAGGCATACACGCGATAGGCGTACGTGCTCGTCCCGTCGGCTGTCGTGTCCTGATAGGTCGTCGTATTGGGTGCGAGCGTGATCAGCGTGGCGAACGCGCCGCCATTGACGGAGCGTTCGACGGTGAAGCCAGTTTCGTCGTCCGAGTTGTCATCCCAGTTGAGGGTGTACGACGCCCGCACGGCGACCGCGGACAAGAGTGCGGTGATCGCGACAAAGCGGAAGAAAGTCCGGAATGGGTTCACGGACCGGATGGGCGCACTCGCCGGCAGCGCGGACGGATCGACGAGTTTCATGGGCGGTGTGGGGAAGAAGGTGGGAGCTGAGGCGGAAGTGGAGCTTGCAGGCGCCAGGGACTAGGGCGTGCTGATCCGGAGATTCGTCGGGGCGATCGGCGCGCGCTGGGGATGTGGATACGTGTACGGGACGTACTTCAGCATCCACGAGGAGCCATTCCACACGTACAATTCGCCACTCTGGTTTGCTCCGAGTTTGGTGTTCCAGCTTCCCTGGTCAGTCACCCAGAAGCCGACGCGATTGGGATTGGTGGTGCCGTCAGGGTATTTTGGCACGGAATTCTGAGCCGGTGGCGTGATCGCATTCATCGCGGCTGTGCTCCCGGTCCCGACTCCCGTCGATCCGTTGAACGTACCACTGACGGTCAGATCCAGGTAGACATCACGATCCGCCTTGATGATGTCGGCCTCCGTAAACGTTGCCGCGAGATTTGCGATCTGCTGCTGGTAGAGCGTGATCGCGCCGGCATTGACGGTCTTGAGCGAGCGTGGCCACTTGGCGCCATTCTGGAGGTTGTTCCAACTGTACATCGGTTCCGACGCTTCGGCCTTGGGGTCCGTGCCGACACCGATCTGGTCCGTCAGGGGGTAATTGAGCGGGGTTTGGTACTGGCTGCCGAAATTGGGCCAGATGGCCTGATAACCGTAATCGGTGAGCGAATACCACGCGAGTCCGGCGCTGGTCATGTCCGAGACGTTGTTGAACACCATTCCGGTGCCGCCGCGCAGTTCGATCTCCCAGAAAGCTCCGGAGGCATTGTACGTCCAGTGGTTGTTATAAACCTCGATCTCGCGGATTCCGCGCGGCGAGTTGCTCGCGAAGCCGTGGCCGTCGATCTTCATCTGCCCGGTGATCGTGCAGAACCGAACGACCACCCGGGCGTTGGCATTGGCGTCACAGACGTATCCCGGGCCGTTGAACGTGCAGTCCTCGATGAAGGTGTTATTCGCGCCGCCGAGCGAATTCGGGGTTTGCCAGGAATTCAGCGGCCCGCGAACGAAGATCAGTTCATCAGTGCCGCCGCCGCCGGTGATATTGCAGCTGTCGATGAGGCCATAGCCCTGGTCGACGAAACAAAAGTAGGCCGTGTCTGTACCGGCGTTGTAGGTGATGTCGGTAATCCGCCAGCCGCTCGTCGTGCTCGTGGAGAAGGCGACGACGCTGGCGGCGCCATTCAGGGTGAACCCCTTGATCGTCGCCGCGGCGGTGATTTGGATTGTCGCCGTGGTGCCGGTCGGTCCGGTCGGATCAAGATTGATGATCGTGTTCCCCGGGCCGGCGCCCTCGAGCACCACCGCCTTGTTGACCGCGATGGCTGAACGCGAGGCGCCCCAGGTGAAGGTGCCGGTCGGAATCCTGATCACACAGCCATCGGTCGCGGCGGCGATGGCCGCCGACACGTCGGCTTGCAGGCCCGTGGTCGTGAAAGTGGTTCCAGATTGCGTGAATCCAAAGACTGGAGACGCAGACGCGACGGCGACGACGATCGCCAGCAGGGCGACCCGCCCGGATGGGAATGCGGGAAACATGGGTGTGGGAGTTGACGCTGGTGGGAACCGGAACCGACGAGCCGGGAATTTGGGACAATCCCCCGGCGTAGTTCAATAGGGAATGTTGGCTTAGGTCGTTAAATTCGAGTTTTTTGCGACCGCGACGTCCGCCACCGATCCGGGCCCATCGGGCTGCCCGGCATGCTCCCAGGTCGGGAGCGACTCAGAGCGGATGAGGGCGAGGGAACTAGGCAGCGGCCGAATGCAGAGGGCTCGGGACGCTTGTCCCGGCGCACCGCAACCATTGCTCCAAAACGACGACGCTGAAGAGAACCTTGTGGTGATCATGCCGTCCGGAGCGGTGTTCCGCCAGCAGTCGACGGATCGCCCGGGGATCGAGGAGACGGTAAATGTGCGACTGGTCGTCGGCGATGTAGTCCATCATCCGGCCTCCGACCGCCGCGTGAAACCAGTCGTCGACGACATTGACGGCAAAGCCGCGTTTCTTCCGTCGCAGGATGGTGTCCGGAAGGAAATTCCGGCACACGCGGCGGTGCAGCCACTTCCGCGTCCCGTTCCGCACCTTGAAGCTCGCGTCGAGCTGCTGCACGTATTCGACGATCTCGCGATCGAGGTAGGGGACGCGAACTTCCAGGCTGTGCGTCATCGAGAGCTTGTCGCCATACATCAGGAGCTCGTCTGGCAGCGACGACCGCAGTTCGACCATCTGAAACCCGTTCAATTCATCAAGGCGCTCGAGGGAGGGTCGAAGCGGAGCCCAGCATTCGAGCGCGGCCGCGCCGGCGTCGCCGGGCAGCGCGCCCTGGTGAAACAACGCGTCCACCGACGCACCGGGCAGGAGCGAGAACACGTTCTGGTACCGTTCGAGCCTGTCCTCCGTCGCGAGGGAATGGGCGGCCCGCTTGAGCGCTTCGTTGCGCGGGAGGCGGTCGATTCCGGCGGAAAGCGCCGATCGCATCCAATGCGGCAGCGAACGGAAGGTACCGCCGTAACGAACCCCGAGATGCCGCGTGTAGCCGCCAAACAGTTCATCCGGCCCCTGGCCCATCAACGCCACTTTGACGTCCTGCCGGGCCCGCTGGGCGACGAAGTACATCGGAACGATCGAGGACGAAGCAACGGGTTCCTCGAGGACGGAAACGACTCGCGGGAGCGCGCGTTCAAAGGCGTCCCGATCCAGCCGGACCACGGAGTTCTGGGCTTCGAAGATCCGCGCGGTTTCGGCGGCATCCGTCAGTTCGTCGTCCTTGAAGCTCTGGCCATAGCCAACGGTGAAGGTCGGCCAGTCCTTGCCGTAAAGCCGCATCAGCCCGAGCAGCAGGCCGGAGTCGATGCCACCGCTCAGCAGCAGTCCCACCGGGACGTCGCTGATCAGGTGGCGCTTCATCGCCCGCTTGTAGATCTCGAGCAGTTGTTCGGCGGCGTCGTGTGCCGACGGCATCCGGGCAAAGGGCTGGGGGCGGAAATCGTACCAGCGTTCGACCCGCACGGCGCCGTTCTCCCCGACCAAGCGCTCGCCCGGGGCCAGTTTCCGCACGTCCTTGAACAGCGTCAGCGGCGCCGGCGTGTAGCGGTAGCGCAGGAAGAGGTTGGCTCCGATCGGGTCGACCTCCGGTCGCTGTTCGAGTCCCGCGAAGACGGCGCGCAGTTCCGAGCCGAAGTAGAGCCGTCCGTCGCGGATCGCGTAATAGACCGGTTTGATGCCCATCGCGTCGCGCGCGACGACCAGACGCCGGCGTGGTTCGTCCCAGATCGCGAGCCCGAACATCCCGTTCAGGCGGGCCAGCACGCCGTCGCCCCAGCGGACATAGCCTTCGACGATGACCTCGGTGTCGCATTGGGACTTGAACGTGACTCCCTCCGATTCGAGTTCCTGCCGGAGTTCACGAAAATTGTAGATTTCGCCGTTGAACACGATCCACACGCGGCCGGAGCGGTCGGACATCGGTTGATGACCGGCCGGGCTCAGGTCGAGGATGGCGAGTCGACGGAAGCCGAGGCCGACGGGGCCGTCCACATGCAGCCCTTCGTCGTCCGGCCCGCGATGAACGATCGTCGCCGCCATCCGGGAGACGGTGTCGGGGGCGACGGGTTCGCGATCGCGAAAATTAAAGATCCCGCAGATTCCGCACATAGTTCGCCTCGTCGTTCAGGGGGAGGGGATCATGACCGGCGGCCTTGGCCAGGATGAGGCAAAGGCTGCGGAATAGTTCCGATTGGCCCCAGCGATGCATGGGGACGTTGTCATAACCGAGCATGAGTTTGCGGCTCCGGAAGGAACCATCGCGTTTGCGCCAGGCCTGGAGCAGGTGTCGGACCAACCGTTCGACCGCCGCATCGAGCGCCGGATACCGGCCGGCCAGCAGCATGCCGAGGTTGAGGCACTCCGCGCAGTCATAGAGTTCGCGCTTGTACACGGTCATCCGCGGCGCCTTCGCGAACGGCTTGGGCAGTCCGTCCTCCGCGAACAGGTTCTCGAGGTAGTAGGCGACGCCGCGGTCGATCGCCCGCCGGCAGCCCTCGTGGCCGGTCAGTCGCTCGATTTTGGCCAGGCCCTTGAGGACGAAACAGGTGTGGAAATGGTCGACGAAATCCCGCACGCCGTCCATCGCGTACGGCCACGATCCGTCGGAGTTCTGGCATTGCAGGACGAAGTTCACGTTCTTCTCCGCCGCCGCCCAGAAGCGGTCCTCGCTGAATTCGCGATGGGCGGAGGCGAGCACGAAGGCCCGATAGGCGCTGGCATTGACCACGCCGGGTTCCTCATGGGGAAAATAGGTGCAGGTCGCGGCATTCGGGCCGGCGGGCACGTCGTCGTAGTCGCGCAGGACGTGTTGCGCCGTCGACCGGAGGATCGCCTGCCAGCGCGGATTGGCGTCGATCCGCCAAACGTACTCGAAGGCTTCGTAGCAGTAGGGGGTCGTGGTGATGAGCGGGGTTCCGGCCTTGAAGACTCCGTGGCGGGTCTGCCAGTCGAACGGATAACCCCAGGCGTAATCCGAGTAAGCCGGGCAGCGGGTCTGCTCCAACACGTCGAGAAAATGTAGCGCTCGGGCATAATGCTCGCGCCGGTCGGTGGCACGGTAGAGCAGGGCGAATCCCATCGCATAATGGGCGTCGGCGATGGGCAGACGCATCCGCGGGTAGAAAAACCGGCGGGTCCACGGCACGAACGCCTCGCATGCCACCATCGGGAGCACGGCCAGCGTTCCGGCCATCTTGTTCCGGTAGTAGAGCGACTTCGCTGCGCGGCCGACCCGGCTCGCGTAGAAATCCTGGTGGTCCTGCGAGGTTTCGCCGTAGCGCTCAAGCCAGGGCACGAAGGCGTCGACGGCGGACCGAACGTCCGCCAGCAGCTGTTCGTTCATCATGGGTGGGTGGCGGGGGCGACCGGAGCGAGGCGACGAACGCAATCGATGAACCCGCGGAACATCGTTTCGATCGAGGCGTCCCGCGCGATGTCCTCCCGCGCGGCGGATGAAAAGGACGCCCGCAAGGCGTCGTCGCGGAGGAGCAGCTGGAGTTTTTCGCGCAGCCCGGCAATATCGCCTTCCGGGACGATGAATCCATTTCGCCCGGGCGTGAGGTAATGGATCTCCGGCGGTTGCAGTCCGTCCTCGGTGACGACGGGCAATCCCCAGTGGAAGGCCTCGTTCAGCCCGAGCCCGACGTCGCCCGGGATGCAGAAGATGTCGGAAGCCTTGAACAGTTTGCTCACCTGCTCGTTCTTGGGATCGAAGATTTCACCCAGGTAGAGGATCTGGTCGGACTTGATCATCGACTTGAGATCGTAGTCCATCTGATCGCCCACGATGACGCAGCCGACGTCCGGATCGGCGATGCCGTTGAACGCCTCGATCAGGTGCTCGACCTTCTTTACCGTCCGCATCCGACCGACGAACAGCACGACTTTTCGGAACGGGATGCCGAACTCCCGTTTGATCGCCTCACGCGACTCGTGCACCTGCGGGAGGGCATCGAGATTGATTGTGTTGCTGGCGACAAATACCTTGTGGCGATTCTTGGGCTGGATGTCGCCGACGTTGTGCTGGCAGTAGAGGATGATGCCGTCGCACCGCGAGTGGACGTAGTAAAAGAGGTGGTTGCGCCAGCTCGGGTTTCGCACCTCGAGGTTCACTCCCTTGTTCCAGTAGACGACCTTGATGCCGCGCAGCTTCAGCCAATGGATGAGCGGCCAGATGAAGACGTTCTTCAGGTGCAGAAAAAGGATGACGACGTCCGGCTGGATGGCCTCGATCTCACGCTTGTAGTTTAGAAACCCGAAGGGAACCGTCTTGAAGTCGAATTCCATCGGGTACGGGTTGTTCTTCTGAATCTCGTTGGCCCGCACGAGAAACTCGTAGCCCTCCTCCCGAAACCGCCGGGCGAAGTAGTTGTAGTTCGAAACGCGGTAATGGAAAACCTTGTTCGAGACGAGCAGGACGCGACGGCGGCGACCGCCGGAAGTGGACGCACGCGTGATCGCGGAGCGGGAAGGAGCGGCGCTGGCGGTGTTCATCCGGCGAGGTATTTGTCTCCCAGGATGTTGAGCCGGAGCACACCGAACAACATGCCGGTGTGGTCGCCGAGTTTCATCAGGTACCGGACAAACAGGTGCTGTCCGGCGACCAGAAGGAATGGGAGCATCATGGAATAGAGGGGAATCGCGATCAGTGACTTCAGGACGGTGCGATAATCGGCGAAATACCGCCCATTGCGGCCCCGAAGCAGCGCGCGGCGAAACAAGTATCGCCGGGTCCAGCGCGTGGGCGGGATGATTTCGGTGACGATGGCTTCGTCGCACCAGACGAACGACCGGCCCGCCTCGATCATTCGCTTGAAGAAGTCGATGTCCTCGCACCCGCTCCCAAACTGCCGCCGGAACGGAGCGACATTGCCTTCAAGAATCCGCCGACGGATGAGCACGTTGGCGGTGGAGGTTTGCGACCAGCGCAAGCGCAGACCGGTTTGACGCCGGGGCTTCTGGAAGAAGCGCCCGCGGGTGATCCAGGTCGGCGGCTCGTTCTCGAAGATGGGTTTGACCGGACCAAGCACACCGTCGGCCGGATAGGTTTCCAGAGCGCGATGGAACGTCAGCAGCCACTCCGGACTCGGAAACTCGTCGTCGTCGATCCAGGCAATGTAGTCGCCCCGGGCAAACTGGAGCGCCCGGTTCCGCGCCAGCGAGATATTCTGCTCCGGCTCGACACAGTAGATCACTTCGACGCCAACGGTGCCCGCGAACTCCGTGACGGTCGCGCGGGCGGATTCCGCGCGATCGTTGTCCGCGACGACGATCGAGTAAGTGAAGCGGCCAGCGGTCTCCAGGTGACGCAGGTGTTCAAGCGTGCAGCGCAGCAAGTGCGGCCGCTTGAACGAGCAGATGCAGATCGTGACGTGTTCCGTGGGCATGACGGGGAAGCCGGCGGTCCGGTCAGGAGAGCGTGTTGACGAACTCGGGGGCCGGCGCCGGGTCGGCCGTTTCCTCCGCTGGCACAGGCTCAACGCTGATCGAAGTGTCGTCGTTCGTGGCCGACGGTCGCGGGATGATCCAGACCACCAGCATCATGACGAACCAGAGGTGATGGTCGCCGCGGAGATAGGTCGTTTCGGTGACATTCACGAAGAGGATCGTCAGGAAAATCGTGATCCGAAGACAGGCGAAATCGTAATCCTCGTCCAGGGCGCGCAGGAGTTTGGGAATGGTCGAGAAGATCACCCCCGCCAGGAGCGCCGAGCCAATCAGACCGACCTGGAGATAGGTATCGATGTACCCATTATGCCCCTGGCCGAGCACCCAAGTCATTTTCGCCGCCCAGGGGATGTTCGCCTCGCGACCGATCCAAAAGCCACCAAATCCGACTCCCATGAGGGGATTGCGCGAAGCGGCGGCATAAACGTCATGCCAGATGTAGGTCCGGTCCGTCAGGGTGATATTGCGGCCGAACGTCGTGATCAGGTGACCAAACAGCGAATCGGAGGAAAACATCACGACGCTGTGAATCAGGATGAGCGACACGAGCGAAACCGTGCCCGCGAACACAAGGCGAGTGAACCCACGCGCGGCGGCCGGCCGACTCCGCAGCATCTGGAGACGAAGGAACACCATCACCGCAAAGACGCCAACGGAGACCGATGTCATGCTGATGGCGTCTTCCGAGCCCTTCAGCAGGTACATGGCCATCAGCAGGTACACGACATGCAGGTTCTTCCATTTGCGGCGCGGCCACTGTCTCACCACCTCCCAGGCGAAGTACAGCAGGCCGAGCATGGCCACCTGACCGAGATCGTTCTTGGACGTTGAAATTCCCTGCCACGAGTGCGATTCGCCGCTCCAATCGAACGCGACGCCGATTTCGCGAAAGTATTTGATGCAGATGATCGACATCGGCAGGTGCACATAGAGACAGCGCCGGAGCAGCGTGAGAAACGACTCGAGAGGCTGGTCGTTGCTGAGCACGACGAACGCCATCGCGACGGAGCCGAGGATCTTGACGTAGCGTTTGAAGGAAACGAACGGGTAGGATGACCAGCAGATGCTCGCGGCCATGAAAACGAACAACGCGGTGAGCCAGGGATTCGCCCGAAAGGCGGCGCTCCATTCGAACCGGCGCTTCGCCAGGATGCGAAAACCGATGATGGTCAGAAGGAGGAAGAACGACGCATCGATCAGGCTGCCGCCGCCGGCATCCCCGCCTCCGGGGAGCGGAATGCCCCAGGTCTGCAGCCAGACGCCGAGCATCCGCGATGAGACCGTCATGTACCACAAGGTCGGCCAGAAAATCCCGCTCGGGGACACCAGGCGGCGTTTGCGATCGGAGCGGAACGCATACAGGACAAAGACCGCGCCAATAAACAGGGCGAATTTCGGAGGCATGCTGCGCGGCGGTGAAATCAGCGATGGCGGGGGCCGATCGCCTGCAGGTAAAATCGGGTATGACGCTCGGCCAGCGCCTCGAGGCTGAAATTCGTCTCGGCGGCATTCCGGCCCGCCTGGGCCATCGAATCCTGCAGGGACGGTGAATTCACCAGTTCGCCGATCCGGGCGGCCAGTCCCGTCGTATCGCCGGTGCGGACGAGAAACCCGGTCCGACCCGACTGAATCCCATCGGGTACGCCACCCGTCGCGTAGGCGACGACCGGGCGGCCCATGGCCTGGGCCTCGACGATGACGCGTCCCAAGCCTTCATGATGATAGGTCGGAAACGCCACGACGGCACTGGCCGCATACCAGTCGCGCAGTTGCTCGAGGGTGAGGCCCCCGAGAAACAAAACCGAATCGTCGAGGGTGGCGCGCGAAATTTCTCGGCGCAGCTCCGTGACGTAGCTCGACGCGTCGACGCGACCCGCGAAGGCGATCGTGCAGCGTATTCCTTGCTCGCGCAGAATCGCGGCGGCCCGGACGAGGTCGAGCTGACCTTTCTCGCGAATCACGCGCGCCGGCAGGAGGACGAGCGGCTGCGGCGGTGGCTCCGGCAACGGCTGCGCCCGGTCGGGGCTGAAGAAATCCGTGTCGATGCCGTCCGATAAATTGGTGAACCGGCCCCTTAGGTACGCGGGCAACTGGAGCCCGTTCACGCCCGCGACGTGGTCGGCGAACATGGCGTGCTTGCGGATCGCCAGATGCAGAAACCGATCGTTGGAGTAGTGATTCAACAATGCGATCGGAACCCCCGCCTCACGCGCCACGCCCGCAATCTCGTCCGCATCCGCTCCGCCAAAAAAGTGCAGGACGACCAGATCGACGTTCCCCTCGCGGAGCAGTTCGGCGGCGGCCGAGCCGGCTCCGATCGCCTCGCCCGGGCGGCGGGGTAGTTTCATCCGGGTCGTGATCTTCGCGCCGACCAGGGACCACACGAGCGGATTGTAGAGCGCCCAGTTGCGGATCTGCTGTTTGACGCGATGGGCGAGGGACTCGTCGTTCGTGCCGGATCCCTGCACGGCGCTGCCGTGCACCGGGAGCGCGATTCGGACCAAGCGGCCCCGCCCGATAGTCATCTCGGTCTTCTGCACCGATGGGTTTCGGGTCAGGTGCATCCGGACGATGGTCATCGCATTTCGGGCGAGGAGCGCCGCGTCGACGTCGTCGAGGTAGCGTTCGGTTCCTCCGCCCGAATCATAGGCGTGCGCGAATCGCAGAACCATCCGGCCCGCCAGTGGCCCACCGGCGTCCGCACTGGCCGGGCCTGCTGATTGGAGATCAAGGGAGTGACTCGAGAGGGACATGAATGATCGCAGTCGGGGCAATCAACGCACGGGGGTCCACTGTTGATCGAGCCGCGCGCGGGAAATCCGCCATGCGCCAACGGCGCAATCGTCCAATCCACCAAAGAACGTGACATCCTCGTCACCGACCACGGCCGAGCAGAGGTACACGATGGATGCACCGTTACCCGAGTCGCGGTGCAGCAGCGGCGTTGCCGTCATTTTTGCCGGTCGCAGCGTGGCGCGATCGATCAGCACCGCCCAGAAGACGTATTTCTTTCCGGGGTAAACCTTGTGGACCACGTGAAGAAGGTGGGCGGGATCGTACGGCACCGGGTTGATGCTGTTGCGGAGCATCAAACCTTCGTCCGGGAGCGGCAACTCGACCGGGATCTCCTGGGCGAGTTGGAAATGAAGCGACGGAAACTTCGACGCAACGAACAGCCGGTACGGGTTGAAAGAATAGATCAGGTGGACGGCGCCGCCGGCCGAGAACATCGCCCAGTTCTTTTCAACCCGTTCGGTGGGCCGGTCGAGGGCGAGCGTTCCGAGATGGGTCAGTGTCGCCGGTTCCGGATCAAAGTACGAGAGGTTGACGGCGGTGGCCAACACTTCCGGCTGGATGATTCCCGCCGGATCGGTCTCGCAGACAATGCCCGAATGATTGGAGTAGATCCGGCCTTCGTGTTCAAACAGCCGAAAATCCTCGAACCGCGTCCCGGCCAGCGTCGGGGCGGTCTTGACGGCGACGGGACAGCGGCGCGCCACCTCGCCGTTCTCCTGGAGCACGAGCAACGTCGGCCGGGCCGAGTCCAGAAAAGCGCGGACGGAACGTTTCTGCACGGGCCAGGAGGACTTTTCTCCGCGTGCGAGCAGGATCGTCCCGCCGGTCGTGGACACGGCGCCGGGATTGTACAGGCCGCCGGCGAACCCAAATGCACCCCGGCCGCCGAGCTGGGTGAGGTCAGACGTCCGGGCGACCGGCGTGCTGAACTGGTTCAGCACTTCCGCCACCCGGTAAGCGCGCTGCGGGGAAATTGTGAGATCGGCCCGTCCCCGTTCGAAGGCGAGATATACGTTTTCTCCGGCGGCTCCGTAGCCGGTGGTCACCGGGCGCCGAAGCACGTCGAAAAGGTGGAATCCCCGGTCGCGCAGTGCGGTGGAGATTCCCGCCACGTCGACGTCGCCGCGCCAGAGATCCACGCAACGTGTGCGCAGGACCACTACCGACGAAACGCGGAGGTACTCCTCGATCGCCGCGCGGTCATGGATGACGCGCGCGTCGACCTCGAGCAGGGACGACACGTCGGCCGATGGCGCCGGCGCGAGGGCCGCCAGTGCCGGCCCGGAGCAGGACATGATGCACGTTGCCTCAAAAACGGAGGCCAGCAGGCGGAGGGTTTCGGGATCGCTGTCGAAATGGAAAACGCGATCGATCGCACAACCGCGAATGCGAAGCGCGGCGAGGTACGTGGCGAGGTCTTCCGGTTGCCCCGCATCCAGCCGGGTCAGCGCGAGCCCATTTCGCGTCAGCACGCGCCGGACGACGCGTGCGACGATGCCGCCAATACCCGCAGACCGCCGCCGTTCCGGGCGGACGGTGGACACCGTTTTGGCACTGGCGGCCGGCGACTCGGCGTCAAAGGACTCGAGCGGTAGCGTCACTTCGGGGGCTCCGCGCATCACGAGGCGGCGATAAGTTCGGGCCGCGGCGTGGCGGCGGATTGGAGGGCGGCTCTCACCGCGTCGAGGTACCCATGGCCGAATTTCCGGTCCGGCTCGAGGTAGTTGCCCTCCGCCCATTCGTTCCATGACTTGACGAAGACGATCCGATCCTCCGCCGGCCGGTCGGCAACGGAGTCGAGCACATCGCGAAGATGTTCGGCAAAGAGCTGCGGTGTCGCTCCGTGGAGGACGACGCCCTTCGGGCCCGCACGGGCGGTGTTGTCCCAGCCCGGAACGACCGACGGGTAGCAGCCAAGGTCGAGCGCGGCCTGTGACTTGAAGAACAGCATGGCGTCCCGGTAGGCATGGACGTTGCCGGGCCAGCGCAGCACCCGCTGGAAGAGGCGGTGTGTCATCAACCTTCCGATCGATTGGACGGCGTCGGCCACACCGTTGCGGCGGTAACGTTCCTGGGCCACATGCCACAGCCGGCGACGGAGGAGTTTCAGCTCATTCGTCATGACGGCGCCGCCATACCCGATTTCGCGCCAGGGGTAATCGAGTTCGTCGTCGAACAGGTGGGCGACAAAATGGATTCCGGGCAGGCCGTTCTTGGCCGCGAGCGTCTGCCATTGGTCGATGAATGCTTCGGGGTTGGGCAGGTTCTTCGGTCGAAAAATCGTGAAGAGGGGCCGATCGTGGACCCGGATGTACCGCGGATCCTGGAACGCCTCGAGCATTGCGTAGAAATGACGCTCGTGATCGGCCGGACCGGGATAAGTCTGCTCGATCAGGGTACGCTTCTCGGCGCCATACCAATGACCGCGCCAAGTGTCGTTGGCCC
>DASZYH010000132.1:0-8271 GCA_035545515.1 Opitutaceae bacterium | reverse complement strand
CGATGAAGACCGAGTCCAAGTCCACTTCTGACGCGGACCTCCGCCTGGCCGCCCGCCCCGACCGCACCGGCACGGTCGTGGTGTGGCTGTATGGCGTGTTCGCGCTCCTGGCGATCGTCCTGATGGTCGCGTCGTCCGCCCGCGCGGAGTCGATCTATCCGGTCGACGGCCGGGGGCCCCTCAGCATGTACGCCGACAAGAAGGCGAATGCGACGGGCGACATCCTGACGATCATCGTCGACGAGTCGGTGGCCGCCCAGAACAGCCAGAGCACGAAATCGAGCCGCGACTCCTCGATCGCCGATGCGGTCCAGAGCTTCGTTTACCCCGGACTCGCCGCGCACAAGGGTTCGCTGCCGAATCTCGCGCTCGGCGGCAAGGCCACCTACGACGGCGGCGGCGACATCAGCAATTCGCAGAGTCTGTCGTCGCGCGCGGCCGTGCTCGTGACCGACGTGCTCCCGAACGGCAATCTCGTGATCGAGGGGGTGCGCGTCGTCCGGTTCTCGGGTGAGACGCAGTATGTCGTCCTCCACGGTCTCGTCCGTCCGGCGGACATCAACCCGGACAACACCATCATTTCCTCCAACATCGCCGATGCGCGCGTCGAGTTCTACTCCGAGGGCGCGCTGACCGATGCGCAGAAACGCGGCTGGCTCGCCAAGGTGTACGAGAAACTCCGCCCGTTCTGATCGAACTCCGACTGAATGCCGAAGGACTGAAAATGAATACCCCCGCACGGATGCGCCCGGTTTGCCTCCTGGATGGTCGTGTGACCCGCACACGTCGGTTGGCGGTATTCCTGTTCAGCCTTTCCCTCCTGCCGTTTTTCAGCCCCACGGCCCGCGCCGCGCGCGTGAAGGACCTCACCGTCGTCGAGGGCGACCGTGACAACCAGCTCGTGGGCTACGGTCTCGTTGTCGGTCTGGCGGGCGACGGCGACAGCAATGCGATTTCAACGCTGCGTGCCGTCTCGAACGTTCTTCAGCGCTACGGGATCACGGTCAACCCGACCGACATCAAGGCCAAGAACACCGCGGCGGTCATGATCACCGCCGATATCGCGGCCTTCCTCCGCGACGGCACCCGGATCGACGTCAACGTCGCCTCCATGGGCGATGCCAAGACGCTCCAGGGTGGCGTCCTCCTGCAGACCCCGCTGCTCGGTGCCGACGGCCGCGTCTACGCGGTCGCGCAGGGCCCGGTGGCGATCGGCGGCTTCCTCGGCGGCGCCGGCGGCGCCGGCGGTGCGACCGTCCAGAAGAATCATCCGACGACCGGCGTCATCAGCAACGGCGCCATCGTGGAACGCGAGATTCCGGCCCAGATCGTCCGGGACAACACCGTTCACCTGCTGCTGCACAATCCCGATTTCACCACCGCGGCGCGCATGGCGAGCGCGATCAACGCGGAGTGGCCCGCCGCCGCCCGCGCCGTCGACGCGGCGACGATCAGCGTCACCATGCCGACCGCGTACCGCGGGCGGGACGTCGCCTTCATTTCGGATCTCGGCCAGATCGACACCTCGCCGGACACGCTGGCGCGCGTCGTGATCAACGAGCGGACCGGCACAATCGTCGCCACCTCGACCGTGAGGATCTCGGAGGTCGCGATCGCTCACGGGTCACTCACGATCACGGTCACGTCGAACGTCGGCGTGAGCCAGCCGAACGCGTTCTCGCAGGGTGGCACCACCCAGCAGGTCCAGAGCACGCAGACGAACGTCAACGAGACCAAGGGCGGCTTCACGATCCTGAACGAGCCGCCGACCATCGAGCGGCTCGCCGCGGCGCTCAACGCGCTCGGCGTCTCGACCCGCGACATGATGGCGATCTTCCAGTCCTTGAAGCGCTCCGGTGCGCTCCAGGCCGAGCTGATCATCAACTAACCGGTCCGCCGCGTCATGATCCATCCGATCTCAGCCACGAGTGCCTCGCCGGACGCCCCCCTCACGGCCGTCGAACGGGCCCGCGCGGCGCAACTGACCGGCTCGGCCCTGCGCAATGCGCCGCCGGCCGAGCAGCGGGCGGCCGTCGCCAGCCAGTTCGAGGCGATCTTCGTCCGGCAGATGCTGGGCAAGACCCTCACCAAAATGCTCGGGGACGAGAAGGGCGTCGCTGGCAGCGTCTACGGCGACATGCTCACCGACACGTTCGCGAAGGCGCTGACCGCCGGGTCCGGCATCGGACTCGCGCAAATGATCGAAAAGCAACTCGCGCCCCGCACTCCGGCGTCGACCGCCGCCAAGTCGGCGTTGTCCCAAACTTTCCCGCGCTGACCGCGCTCCCGTATCATGAGCATTCCCTGGCCCGCCATCGCCGAAAGCCTCCGTGCCGAACTCGCCGAATACGGTGAGTTGCTCCGGCTGTTCGAAGCGCAGCAACAGAGCCTGTTTCACCGCCAGCCCGACGAGGTCCTGCGCTATGCCAACGAGATCGAGGCGCAGGCGGGGAGGCTTTCCGAGTTTCGCGAGAAACGGGAGAAGATCGTGTCCGACTTCGCCGCCGATCACGGCCGGCCGGTGTCCAGTTCGCTCCGGTCCATGCTCGGGCTGATCGAGGCCGATGCGCGCCCGCTGCTCGAGGCGCTGATCAACGAAGTGAACGCGCTCCTGCACCGGGTTCGTCGGACGAGCCGCCACAATCACACCCTGCTGTCCCGGACGGTCGACCTGCACCAGCAGACCCTCGAGCTGCTCCGGCCGAGTTCCTTCGTGAAGACCTACTCGCCCGGCGGCCGCGTTTCCGTCGCGAGCGCCACCCCGGCGATGTCAACCCTCCGCGCCACCGGCTGATGTAATTGCGGAATGCGGATTGCGGATTGCGGATTCAAAAAATCGAACACCCCCCTCTTCACCTCGACGACGCCAATCGCTTCCGCGCTCCGAATTTCCTCCGCCAATCCGCAATCCGAATTCCGCACTCCGCAATTTAGCTAGTCCGCACTCCGCAATCTTAACTCCGCAATCCGATGTCCGGTCTCTACGCCACCCTCAACTCGTCCGTCCTCGCGATCGCCGCGCAGAGTCGTGCGCTTGAGGTGACGGGCAAGAACCTGGCCAACGTGAACAACCCGAATTACTCGCGCCAGCGGGTGATCTTCGGGGACCGCGGCACGATTCTCACCCCGCAAGGCGCCGAAAGCATGGGCGTCGAGGCCCTGGGCGTGCAGCAGATGCGGGACCAGCTCCTTGACCTCCAGGTGGCGCGCGAGATTTCCACGACGTCCGCGTACACCGCCGAGCAGAGCGCCTACGAGCGCGCCCAGGCGGGGCTGGGGCAGAGCGTCAGCACGTCCAACACGTCGAGCACCACCGGGGTGACCGACAATGGGCTCGGCGCCGGCATCGACGATTTCTTCAACGCGTTCCAGAGTCTCGCCGCCAGCCCGACCGACATCGGCGAGCGCCAGACGTTGCTGCAGAGCGCTTCGATCCTCACCGATCGCTTCCACGCCGCCGACCAGAACCTGTCGCAGGTCCAGTCGGACCTCAATTCGCAGGTCACGACCGACGTCGGCACGGTGAACACGCTGCTCTCGACGATCGCCGACCTCAATTCGCAGATCGGCCGGTTCGAGGTCAACGCGCCGGGCTCGGCGGTCGACCTCCGCGACGAGCGTCAGGCCAAGATCGAGGAGCTGTCCGCCAAGATGCCCGTCAGCGTCATCGACAACGGCGGCGGCCAGGTGCAGATCGTTTCCCAGGATTCCGGCGGCGCCAACGTCGTGCTCGTGAACAACGGCCTCGTCCAGGGCTCGGTGGCGTTCAACGGCACACAGATCACCGGCGGCACCGGCAATGTTGCCCTCTCGTTGTCCGGCGGCGAAATCCAGGGCGCGCTTACCGCGCGCGACGGCGCCGTCCAGACGCTCCGCGACAATCTCGACGCCCTGGCGAACCAGCTCGTGACGTCCGTGAACAAGGCGTACAATCCCACCGGGACCACCGGCGATTTCTTCACCGCCGCCGGGACGACCGCCGGCACGATTGCAGTCGATCCGGCCGTGACGCCGGCGAACCTGAAGGCCAGCGACGGCGGCCCCGCGGGCGACAACACCGTGGCCCTCGCGGTCGCGGGTCTCGCCAACACCAGCTTTTCCACCGGCTCCGGCGATGCGATCGACGGCACGTTCGCCGGCTTCTACAGCACGACCGTCAGCACCATCGGCCAGGCGCTCTCCAGCGCGAACTCGCGGGTCAGCGACCAGACCAACATCCAGAAACTCGTCACCTCGCAGCGCGACTCCGTCAGCGGCGTCTCCCTCGATGAGGAGATGGCGAACCTGATGCAGTACCAGCGCGCGTTCCAGGCCTCCTCCCGCGTGTTCAACGTCGTCGATACGCTGCTCGACACCGTGGTGAACAAGATGGGCGCCTGAACCCGCCCCGGAACGCCCGCCGCCAACCTCAACCACGCTTCCGCACCCCGCACCTTTGCCCCCGGGTTTCCCGGTCCCTCCGCCCCTGATCCTCGGAATCCTCGTCCGCCATGCGCATCACCAACAACACCATCGCCGACAACATCGTCAGCCAGATCCAGAACCTGGGCCAGCAGCAGGCGAAGTGGCAGAACCAGGTGTCGACCGGCCAGCGGATCTTCCAGCCGGAGGATGACCCGGCGGCGGTCGGACGCGTGCTGAACCTCCAGACGGAGCAGCGCAACCTCGCGCAGTTCCAGGGCAACGCCGCGCATGCGCTGGAGGTGAGCCAGGCTTCGTTCTCGGGACTCCAGGCGATCAAGACGATTTCGGATCGCGCCACCCAGATCGGCACGCTGGGCAGCGGCGCGCTGAACTCCTCGCAGACGCAGGCCTACGCCTCCGAGGTGAACCAGCTTCTCGAGCAGACGCTCCAGACGGCGAATTCCAAGTTCGGCAACGACTATCTGTACGGCGGCACTGTCGTCAGCACGCCTCCGTTCGTCGCCACCCGGGACGCGCAGGGCAACATCACGGGCGTCAGCTACGCCGGCAACGCGACGCAGGCCGGCGTGCCGATCTCCGAGACGGCGACCATCACCCCCAACACCGATGGCGCGACGAATGCGAGTTTCGCCAGCTTCATGAACAACCTGGTGTCGCTGCGCGACGCGCTGAACACCGGGAATACCGCCACCATTCAGTCGACCCAGACGAACCTGGTCAACAACGAGGACACGCTCGTCTCCGCGATCGCCGAGAACGGTGGTGTGCAGTCCCGCATCGAGGCCACGCAGAGCCAGCAACAGGACCGTTCGACCGACCTGACCAAGCTCGTCTCGAACGAGACCGACGTCGATATGCCGAGCACGATCGTGAAGCTCACGCAGACTCAGACCGCCTACCAGGCCGCGCTCCAGTCGGCCGCCAGCATCATGAAGATGTCGCTCCTCGATTACATCCAGTGATCGCCGCCCCTTTTCACCCCTAACCTCTACCGAACTCTCCTCCGCATCGAACCGCCACGCGCGGGCCGCGGACACCCAACCCTTACCAACGCCTATGAAGGTCCTCCCCGAACTCTACCCGACCGATATCGACGTCCCGCCGTCGAACGAGATCCTGCTGCCCCAGGGGATCATCGGCTTCGGCACGTACAAGCGGGCGGAACTCCTCTACCTGCCCGACCACCTCCCGTTCCTCTGGATGAAGCTCCATGGGCCCACCGATCACCTGCATTTCATCGTGATCGAGCCGGGTGGGATCGTGCCCGGCTACGAGCCTGAGATCTTCGACGAGGACGCCGAGCAGCTTGGCATCGGCGATCCCGCGCACGCCATGATTCTCAACATCGTCACGCTCCGCCGGCAGAATCCGGTGGAGGCGACGGTGAACCTGATCGGGCCGCTCATCGTCAACCGCCGGACCCGCATTGGTCGGCAGCTCGTCATCTCGAACTACTCCCGTTACAGCGCGCATCACGCGCTGGTGGAAAACCCGCAGGCGTCCCCGGTCGCCCGCACAGCTTGAGTCAGCCATGCTCGTCCTCTCTCGCAAGGTAAACGAGGCGATCGTCATCGGCGACTCGGTGGAAATTCGCATCACGCGGATCGAGGGGGATGTCGTCAAGATCGGCATCTCCGCCCCGCGCGACATCGCGATTTTCCGCAAGGAAGTCCTGACCGACATTGCCGCGTCCAACCAGGCGGCCGCGGTCCGCCACACCAAGCCCGGCGGCCCGCTGCCGGTGCTCCCGCCGAAACCCAAGCCGGCGCAGGCCGCTGCGGCCGCCCCGGAGACGGTGGCCGCCGCCGCGTCCAAGCCCGCCATGCCCGCCGCCCAGCTCAAACCTTAACTTCCAACCGATCATCCGATGAGCGTCATCAACACCAACATCCAGGCGATTATCGCCGCGCGTAACCTGAACCAGAGTCAGGAGATGCTCGGCCGCTCCCTCAACCGGCTGTCCTCCGGTTCGAAAATCGTGAACCCCTCGGACGATGCCGCCGGTCTCGCGGTGTCGGAGAAGCTCGACGCCCAGAACCTGCGCGTGCAGGCCGCGACGACGAACGTCCAGAACGCCGTTTCGTACACCCAGACCTCCGACGGTTTCATGAGCGGGATGACGAAGATCCTCTCGCGCATGAGCCAGTTGGCGCTGCTCTCCAAGGACGTCACCAAGAACGCGACCGACATCTCGCTGTACCAGCAGGAGTTTTCGGCCCTGCAGGACCAGTTGCGCCAGACCATCGGCGGCACGACCGCCCAGATCGGCGGCACCGCCGACGTGAACCCGCCGCTCGGTCAGTTCAACGGCATTACCCTGTTCGGCAACGACACCTCGTCCGACGGCAGCGGCCCCGGCATGAGCGTGACCGTCGGCCAGGCGGTGGGCCAGACGATGACCATTCCACAGATCAACCTGCGCGACGGCGCGATGGGCGCGATCATCGGCCAGGACGGCTCGGGCAACTATTCGCTGACCCTGAGCTCGGCCAGTGCCATCGGCGACATCACGAACGGCATCCAGGACGTCGCCACGGAGCGTGCGTCGCTCGGCGCGTCGCAGTCGCGCCTCGAACTCGCGTCGTCGACGCTCCAGGTCGAGTACGAGAATCTTTCGTCCGCAATCTCGCGCATCCGCGACGTTGACGTGGCGGATGAGTCTACGCAGTTCGCCAAGTACAACATTTTGGTGCAATCCGGCACCGCGATGCTGGTCCAGGCCAACCAGACTCCCCAGACCGTCCTGAAGCTCCTGAACGGGTAACGGAAACGCGAAACGCGGAAGATCGGAAACGCGGAAATCGAAAAATCGAAAAATCCAGCGACCATGTAGGCGCGGTGACCTCACCGCGCGACGCACGAAGGTCGAAACGCGGAACTCGAAAACCGGAAGATCAAAAAGCGGAAAAACGGAAAATCGGAAAACCGATAATCATGTAGGCGCGGTGACCTCACCGCGCGACGCGCGAATCGCGAAACGCGGAACTCGAAATCGCAAAACCGGAAAACTGAAAAACTTGTGGGCGTGGTGACCTCACCGCGCGACGCACAAAATACGAAACGCGATAATCGGAAACTCGGAAAACGCAGACGCACTGAAGAGAAGAACGCGAAACACGAAACTCTGAAGCTCGGGACTCGGAAGATCGGAAAATTCAAAGATCAGCCTACCATGTAGGCGCGGTGACCTCACCGCGCGACGCGCAACGATCGCATCACCCCGCACCGTGAGTCCGTCTCCGTCCGTTCCTCTCACTTTTACCCCTTACCACGCGCCGCCCCGAACCGCGGTATTGATGAAATGCCGTTTTCGCCCCGGCCCGCCTCCCGCGGGTGGGCGGCGCGTCCCAATTTAACCCTGGCCCGCGGTCAGCATCGACCGCCGGCCAGGGAGCGCGAGAAATCGGTCTAGGATCGAGCAGTAGCGGTGGCGTCCCAATTCATCCCTCGGGATAGCGCCAACCGCCCACCACTGTAGGCTGCGAGCTTGCTCGCGCCCGTCCATCGACGAACACTCCGCAACTCCCGAAAAAGGGGTCAAACTTTGCACTTTGCACTTGTTTGGATGGGATAAAATGACAGGTTGGTCGGGTGCCGCGGAAACGGAGACTGGAATACAGTGGAGCGGTTTATCACGTGATCAGCCGGGGAAACTACCGGGCGCATGTGTTTGGTCAGGAGGGGACGAAGTTTGCATTCCTGAAATGTCTGGACGAAGCGTGCGAGAAGGCGGGTTGGGTCGTCCACGCGTGGTGCGTGATGTCGAATCATTATCATCTCTGCGTGGAGACGCCGCAGCCTAATCTGGTGGAGGGGATGCGGTGGTTGCAGGCGACGTTTGCGGTT
>DASZYH010000131.1:0-13381 GCA_035545515.1 Opitutaceae bacterium | reverse complement strand
TGTCCCCATCGGGCTGCGGCTCGGCCCCTCGCGATCAGCGCAGGCGGAGCCGGATGTCCCCATCCGGCTTGCTCGACTCGGAATGTGCAAAGCGCGAGCAAGCTCGCGGCCTACGACGGAGGAGCCGTCCCCTGTAGGCGCGGTGACCCCACCGCGCGAGGCGGACTGGATCCAGCCCGACGGGGACGTCGGGCTCCACCTCGCGGCTCGCTTGCGGCGCTGCTGTTGCTAAGCGCGATGTTGTCCACGCCGGTCACTGCCATGGCCGCCGCGGGCAACGACGGTGTGCCTCCGACGCTGGCGGAGCTGAGCCTCGAGCAACTGATGAACGAATCCGTGACCTCGGTGGCGCGAAAGGAGTCGACTGTCTTCGAGTCGCCGGCCGCGATCACCGTGATCCCGGGCGAGGAACTCGCGCGGTTCGGAGTCACCACGCTGGCCGAGGCGCTGCGGTTCGTCCCCGGCATGGAACTGGGCAGGATAAACAGTCACTTGTGGGCGATCAGCGCCCGCGGCTTCCAGGGACAGTTTGCCGACAAGATGCTCGCGATGATCGATGAGCGAACCGTCTATGGTCTGACGAACGCCGGAGTCCGGTGGGAGGCGCAGGATGCGATCCTGGAGGACATCGACCGAATCGAGGTCATCCGCGGCCCCGGTGCGACGCTGTGGGGCGCGAACGCCGTCAACGGCGTGGTGAACATCGTGACGAAGAGCGCGAAGGAAACGCAGGGCGCGTTGGTGTCGGTGGGCACCGGGAACGAACTCCGGGCGTCGGCGGCCGTCCGGTATGGCGGTACGGCGGGGCCGGGGCGGTACTACCGGGTGTACGCCAAGTACACCGACCGGGCGGCCTTCCGGCTCCTCAACGGAGCCACGGGACCGGACGACTGGCGGGGACTGCGGGTCGGAGCGCGCTTCGACTGGGAAACCCGCGCGGCCGACCGGGTGGTTGTCGATGCGGAGATGTACGAGGAGAAGGTCGGACAGATCTTCTACGTCCCATCCCCGGCACCACCGTTCGGCTCGAGTACGGCGATCGACAATTTCAACTGCACCAGCCATCTCCAGACCCGCTGGACGCGGTCGCTGGGCGAGCGGGCCAGCGTGAGCGCGCAGGCGTTCTATGCGCATTCGCGCGCGGCGATCGGCGCGGCGAAGATCGTCGACGATACCGTCGATGCCAGTCTTCAGCACCGGTTCGCGGCGGGGCCGGCGCACGACATCGTGTGGGGCGCCAACGTCCGCTGGATTGGCGACGACATGCCGCCGGACGCCACGGTTCGGATCACCCCGCAGCGGAGCAACGTGCGCCTCTACGGGGTGTTTGCCGAGGACGACATCACGCTCATCCCGGCGCGGCTGCATGGGAGCATCGGGTCGAAATTCGAACACAACGACCTGACGGGATTCGAATTCGAGCCCGGCATGCGGGCATGGTGGACGCCGGCGGCGGGTCACGCGCTTTGGGCGGCCGTCTCCCGCGCGGTCCGGACACCGGACCGGGTGGAACGCAACGGAGAGCAGCTCGTCACGGCCTTTCCGATCGCTCCTCCAACGCAGGTTCCCAATTCAGCCGTGGTTGCCATCGAAGGAAACCCTGAGCTCAAGGCGGAGCGGATTTATGCGTACGAAGCGGGCTACCGATTTTATCCGGCCGCCACGGTCTCGTTCGACGTGGCGGCGTTCTACAACGAGTACCGCGGATTGATCGGGTTCGTTCCGCAGCCGCCGCGACTCGAGGCGACGCCGGCACCGCTGCACCTGCTGATCGCGGAACGCGCCGGCAACGTCGAATCGTGTTCGATCTACGGTGCCGAGGCGTCACTGCAATGGCAGCCCAACCGGCGATGGCGCGTGAACGCAAGCTACAGCTGGCTGCACGCCCCCTTCCTGCCGTACGAGCTGGAATTCGACAACCCCGCGCACCAGGCGAAGGCCCGGATCGTGTGGCGTCCGCGGCCCAACCTCGAACTGGTGTCTGCCGTTTACTATGTCGACCGCCTGCCCGACATGGGCGTGCCGAGCTACCTCAGGCTCGATCTGGGTTTCACCCGCAAATGCAGCGCCGGATGTGAAATCGGGGTGTGGGGCGAAAACCTCACGGATCCCCGCCACCTCGAATTTCCCCATCTTTCATCCGCACTCGTCGAGGAGGTTCCGCGCCGGGTCCTGATCAGGCTTACGCGCCGGTTTTGACGTCATGCGCTGCCGTATTTCAACCTGTTGCCTCCTGCTGCTGTCCGGCGCCGGACTCGCCGCACCGCCCGCTGGCGCGCTGGATCCATCCGACGCCCGCCATCTCGCCGACCTGAGCCTCGAGGAATTGATGAACGAGACGATCACCTCCGTCTCGAAGCGGGAGGAACGCCTCGCCGACGCGCCGGCCGCGGTGACCGTCGTGACGAACGACGAGATCCGCCGCAGCGGGGCCACGATGATCCCGGACGCGCTGCGGCAGGTGCCGGGAATGGAAGTCGGCGCCGCCAACGCCCACGAATGGGCGGTGTCGGTCCGCGGCTTCAACCAGGTCTATTCCAACAAGCTCCTCGTCCTGATCGACGGCCGCGCGGTGTACACGCCGCTGTTCGGCGGCGTGTTCTGGGACGTGCAGCAGCCCATGCTCGAGGACGTGGACCGGATTGAGGTGATCCGCGGGCCGGGCGCGACGATCTGGGGCGCGAATGCCGTCAACGGAGTCGTGAACGTCGTGACCCGCAGCGCGCGCGACACCCAAGGCGGGCTCGTCTACGCGGCGACCGGCAACATGCTGGCCCGGGCGGCCGGTGTCCGCCAGGGCGTCCGGCTCGGGCCGCACACGTTCGGCCGCGTCTTCGCCTCCGTGCAGGAATACGACGATCTCCCGCTGTCGACCGGGGGTTATGGCGAAGACGGGTGGAACGGCCGGCACGCGGGCTTTCGGATCGACGACGAGAATGACGACGGCCGGGTCTTCACCTGGCAGGCCGACGGAAGTTCCGCCAAGGGTGAGACGTCGAATAATTACAGCGTCAACACGCTGCTGCGGTGGACGCAGCCGGTCGGGCCGACGGGCACCGTCGAACTCCAGGGGTACTATGACCGGCTCCACACCGAGCAGGAGATCCGCGGGCGGCAGACAACCGACACGGTCGATCTCGCGGCGCAGCACAGTTGGTCAATTCGCGAGCGCTACGACGTCGTCTGGGGGGCCGGAGCGCGGCTGGTGCAGGGCACGATTGTCCAGACCTCCCCGAGCGTCTTCGTCCGCCACCCGCATTTCGAACGCCACCTCGTCTCCGCGTTCGCCCAGGCCCGGATGTTTCTGCCCGATCCGCGCTTCGCCGTGACAATCGGCGCGAAGGTCGAGCACAACAGCTACACCGGCCTCGAGATCCAGCCCACGGTTCGCGCGACGTACAAGCCGCGATCGGAGTACACGCTCTGGGCCGCGGTCTCCCGCGCCGTCCGGACGCCCGGGGAGGTGGAGGCGAAGGACACGCTCGGGATCGTCCTCGGAGGACCGCTCCGCGGGCCCGATGGCGGTTTCTATCTGCCCGCGGTGCTCGGAAATCCGGCGCTCCAGTCGGAGATTCTCACGGACGCGGAATTGGGCGGGCGATTCCAGTTCTCGCGTCAGATCAACCTGGATGTCGCGACCTTCCTCAACCGCTATGACCGGCTGATCAGTTACGGGCCCATCGAACGCTTCATTCCCGGCCTTCCCTACGGGATCGCGGAAATGGCGTGGCAGAATACCTATCGCGCCCAGACGGTCGGTGCCGACGCGGCCGCAACCTTCGCGCCGAACGACTGGTTCCGGCTGATCGTGCAAGCCTCGTACATCGACCTCGACCTGCTGGGCAGCCCGCCGCCCGCCAGCACGAACGTGCTGGTCCTGCCGCCGCGCCACCAGGCGAGCGTGCGCGTCTCGATCCGGGCTACCGAACGAACCGACATCGACTGCGCCCTGCGCACGGTCGGTTCCATGCGCGGCACGCCGGCCTACACCACGGCGGACGTGAGGATCGCGTTCCGCTGGGGTCCGGCCTTCGAAATCGCGGTCGTCGGAAGAAACCTGCTCGACCGAAAGCATCTGGAACAGGCGCCGATCGCGCTCACCGCGAGCGCGGAGGAGCCGCGCCAGGTCTATCTCAAGCTGACCTGTCGCTACTGAGCGAACGCCGATGCATCCCCGACTCCAGTTTTGGCGGCTCATGCTCGCGGGACTCGCGGTGGCGGCGGCGGTCGCCCCGGTCCACGGCGCGGAGATTTCGAAGGAGTATCAGCTCAAAGCGGCGTTCCTCTATAATTTCACCCGGTTCATCGAGTGGCCGGCCGGCCGCTTTCCCGCCGCGAACAGCCCGATCGTCATCGGCGTGTACCGGGAGAATCCCTTCGGCGAGGAACTTGAACGGGTGGTCGCAGGACGGTCAGTGGCGGGGCGACCGATCGAGGTCAGGGAGGTCGCCACCCTTGAAGCCGCGCTTACGACGCACCTGCTGTTCGTGCCCGCGGGCCAGGAGGAACTACTGGCCGACCACCGGCAGGCCTTCGATGGCGCGGGGGTGGTGACCGTCGGCGAATCGGAGCGCTTTGCGACGCTCGGCGGGGTGATCCGATTCGTGGTTCAGGGCGACCGGCTCCGCTTCGCGATCCGGGACGTCTCCGACGAGGCGACCGGCCTCCGGATCAGTTCGCAGCTCCTGAAGTTGGCAACGGCGGTGCACAAGTAGACGACCATGCTGCACGCATTCCGCAATCTGCCGATCAAGCGCAAGCTGAACCTGATCAGCGTGCTGAGCAGCGCGGTGGCGATCGTCGGGGCGAGCGCGGCGTTCGTCGTGTACGAGCAGATTGCCTTCCGCCAGGAGAGCGTCGCGACGACGCAGACCCTCGCCCGGATGCTCGCGATCGACACCGCGAGCGCACTGTCGTTCGGCGACGTGCCGACGGCCGAGCAAACGCTGCGCAGCCTCGGGGCGGTTCCGCGGATCACCGGGGCCTGCGTGTACGATGCGTCCGGCCGGGTGTTTGCCACGTACCGCCGGGACGCCACGCGCCCCCTCCCCTGGCCCGCGGCCCCGGCGCCGGGCTATCGGCTCGGGGCCGGGCAGCTCGACGTCTGCAATGAAATCACCCTGGGCGGTGACCGGATCGGCACGGTGTTCATGCGGGCCGACCTCTCCGAACTTGAGACGCTGCTGTATCGCAACGTGGCGCTCGCGTCCGTGGCCGCGTTGATCGCGCTCTCCATCACGTGGCTGCTCGCCACGCGGCTCCACCGGGTGATTTCCGGCCCGATCACGCACCTCGCTGATGTCGCGGCGACGGTGGCGGTCGAACGCAACTATGCGGTGCGGGCGCGCAAGCACGCCGACGACGAACTTGGGCGGCTGGTCGACGTGTTCAACGACATGCTGGCGCAGATCGAGACCCGGGACGCGGAACTGGAGCAGCGCGTCGCGGAGCGGACGCACCGCCTCACCGAGGAGATCCGCGAGCGCACGCATGCGCAGGAGGAGCTGAAGCGGAGCGAGTATTTCCTGCGCAAGACGCAGGAGGTCGCACGGCTCGGTTCGTACGTGCTGGACATCCGGACCGGCGAATGGACCAGTTCCCCGACGTTGCGCGAGGTGTTCGGCATCGATCCGTCGTATCCGCACGACGTCAACGGGTGGCTCGGCCTGGTCGTGCCGGAGGAGCGCGCCATGATGAAGCGATACCTCGCGGAAGACATCCTGCGCGACCACCGGAGGTTCGAGAAGGAATACCGGATCATCCGCCAGCGCGACCAGGAACAGCGCTGGGCCTCGGGAATCGGCGAGCTCGAGTTCGACGACGAGGGAAACCCGATCCGGATGATCGGAACAATCCTCGACGTGACCGAGCGCAAGCGCGCCGAGCTCGCCCAGCAGGCCAGTGAGGAGAAATACCGGCGACTGACCGAAGAGATCAGCGACGTGATCTGGGAGGTCGACGCGAACTATGCGCTCACGTACATCAGCCCCGCAGTCCAGACCCTGGCCGGCTACAAACCAGCCGAGGTCGTCGGGCAGGCCGTTTTCGGCTGGTTCGACGAGGCGTCGAACCGGCGGCTCCGGGAGCTGATCGTCGAATACGATGCGCGCATGGCCCGCGGAGAACCCGACGTGCCGATCACGTTCGAGGCCCGAATGCGGCGGAAAGACGGCACGTGGGTGTGGATCGAGGCGGGATCCCAGCTTTGCCGCGACGGGCAGGGGCGTTTCACCGGCTATCGCGGAACGATGCGGGATATTTCGGCGCGGAAGAAGGTCGAGGCCGAACTCCAGGAAAGCCAGGCGCGCCTGATCTATCAGCGCGACCAGCTCCAGGCGCTGCTCGAGGCGAGTCCGGATTCGATCTACTTCAAGGACCTCCAGTCGCGGCTCGTGCGCGTGAGCCGGTCCAAGGCCCTGAAGACCATCCAGGGCGTGCCGCGGTTGAAGGAGCGTTACGAAGCCGACCCGAAAACCGATCCGATCCACCTCGTCATCGGCGTCACCGATTTCGAAACCTACACCCCCGAGGACGCGCAGCGCGCCTACGACGACGAACAGGCGGTCATTCGTACCGGGGAGCCGATAATCAACAAGCTCGAACGGCAGATTTACCAGGACGGATCGGTGGTCTGGCATCTGTCGAACAAGATGCCCTGGCGGGACAAGGACGGGAAGATCATCGGGACCTTCGGCATCTCGAAGGATATCACCGCTCTGAAACGCGCGGAAGAGGACCTGGAGCGCGTGAACCGCCAGCTGATCGAGGCCTCCCGGCACGCCGGGATGGCAGAGGTGGCCACCGGCGTCCTGCACAATGTCGGCAATGCACTGAACAGCGTGAATGTCTCCACCTCCGTCGTGCTCGAACAGGTGCGGGCCTCGCGGGCCGCCTATGTGGCGAAGGCGGCCGGGATGTTGCAGGAACACACGGCGAATCTCGCGGAATTTCTGACCGTCGACCCCAAGGGCCAGAAACTTCCCGCCTATCTCGCCGCGCTGGGCGAAACGCTGGTGCAGGAACAGGAGACCCTCACCCGCGAACTCGAGGAACTCCGTCGGAACGTCGATCACATCAAGGAGATCGTGGCCATGCAGCAAACCTACGCGCGGGTGGCCGGCGTGATGGAGCCGGTGCCGATCGCGGAGGTGGTCGAGGACGCGATTCGGATGAACAGCGCCGCGCTGGCGCGCCACGAGGTGGAACTCATCCGGGATTACGCGACGACCCCGGTGATCACGACCGACCGGCACAAGGTGCTGCAGATCCTGGTGAACCTGCTGCGCAACGCGAAGTATGCGTGCGACGAGTCGGGGCGCACGGACAAACGGATCACGGTCTCGATCCGGCCGGACGAGCGTAAGGTGGCGATCGGCGTCCGCGACAATGGCATCGGCATTCCGCCGGAAAACCTCGTGCGGATCTTCTCGCACGGGTTCACGACCCGAAAGGGCGGCCACGGCTTCGGACTCCACAGCGGCGCCAATGCGGCGAAGGAACTGGGCGGGGCGCTCGAGGTGGAAAGCGCCGGGCCGGGTCAGGGCGCCAGCTTCACGATCCAACTTCCGCTGAATCCGCCTGTGAAATGACGCAAGTGAGCCAAGGTTCGACTCCGGCCGGGTACCGGTGCCGGCAGATCCGACTCCGCCGATGGATCGCGGCGTCGACGCTGCTCGGACTGGCGGCCATCCGCGCGCCGGCCCTGGACCCGCGGCTTGCGGTCACGCAGTACGCGCACGACACGTGGCAATTGAAAGACGGTCTGCCGGCCAGTGCGGTCGAGTGCCTCGCCCAGACTCCCGACGGCTATCTCTGGCTTGGAACGCCCGCTGGACTCGTCCGGTTCGACGGCGTCCGATTCACCGACCAGCCGACGCACCCCGAGGACCCGCTGCGCCGCGAGACGATCCTTTCGCTCGGGGTCGAGCGCGACGGCACGCTGTGGATCGGCACCCGCGCGGCCGGACTCCGCCGCTGGAAGGGGGAAACACTCACGCCGGTTCGCGTCGGCATCATGGAGGATCCGGTTCGGACGATCACGCTCGACGCCCGCGGGGGGCTCCATGTGGGCGGACCTGGTGGTTTGTACGCGCGACAGGCCGACGGGAGTTTTCTCCTGGAACGGACGACGAATGCGGTCGTGGTGGTGACGTTCGGCGACCGAAAGGACCGGTTGTGGGTCGCGACGCACGGCGGAATCGACTGCATCGAACGCGGAGCCCGGCGCGCCGTGACGCTGCCGTCGACGCCCGAAGCAATGCTGGTGGATGCGCGCGAGACCGTCTGGATCGGAACCTTCGGCGGCCTCTACCGGGCGCCCTCCGCCGCGCTCCTCGCCGGGACGGCGCCCGAACAGGTCCTACCGGACCACGTTTGGACGGTGTTCGAGGACCGCGCCGGCAACGTGTGGGTCGGCACGACCGACGCGCTGATCCGGTTTCGTGGGGACGCCGGCGGCCGATGGCTGCCACGGGACCGGCTGCCGATCCGCGAAACGGTCGCGCTGGCCGAGGACCGGGAGGGCAGCCTCTGGGTCGGAACCCGGGACGGCCTGCACCGGCTGAAGGACGTTAACGTGACGCCCTGGACGGCCAGCGAAGGCCTGCTGGGGAACACGAGCCCATCGCTGATCGAAACGACCGACGGCGCCCTCTACGTCTTCAACAGCACCGAACCGTCAGGCGCCACGCGCTTCACGAACAACGGCCTTTCCTACGTCAACGGCATCTCCGACGGGCCATCGTATGCGGCGGCGGACGGAACGCTCTGGGTTGGCACGACCGGCGTGCTCTACCACCTCCGGGGCGACCAGGTGGAGCGCTACGGCGCCCCGGAAGGCGTGCCTCCAAACTGGATTTCGGCGATCAACGCCGATGACGGGGGACTGATCCTCTCGCTGGCCACGTACGGCGGCATCTGCCGGTGGTCTCCCGGGGCGTCGCGCCCGTACCGGTTGCGCGACGGGACGGCGTTCAAGGTGCCGTTTCACGTCATGACGATGCACCGGCACCGCGACGGTGCGTTATGGATGGGCGGCTACGACGGGCTCTGGTGCTTCCGCAATGGCGAGGTCACACGTTACACCACAAGCGAAGGCGTGTCGGCGATGCAGTCGTGGCTCGACGAACACCCCGGCACGGCGACGTACAGCCGGACGGTCGTGGTCAACGAGATGGCGGACCGGTGCATCACCTCGATCGCCGAGGATACGGATGGCACGCTCTGGTTCGCCTCGCTGAAAGGCGGGCTGACCCGGTTGAAGGACGGCGTGTTCACGCCGTTTGCGATGAGGCACGGACTCTTCTCCAACCAGCTCTTCTGCGTGCTGGTGGACGACAACCACGATCTGTGGCTGAGCTGCCCACGCGGCATCTTCCGGGTGCGCGGCGAGGCGCTCGCCGCAGTGGCGGCCGGACAGGCGGCGAAGGTCGAAAGCACGGTGTTCACGACGAGCGACGGGATGAAGAACGAGGAGTGCATGAACGAATACCAGCCGGCCGGATGGAAGCGGCGCGACGGCACGGTGTGGTTCGCGACCCGTCTCGGGGTTGTTTCGATCGATCCGCGGCGCCTGCGCACGAATCCGTTCGCGCCGACGGTCCTGATCGAGCAGATGACCGCGGATGGACACCCGGTGCCCGCCGGACCGCCCACGGAGCTCCCGGCCGGCACGCAGAGCGTGAGCTTCCGATACACGGCATTGAGCCTCCTCGCCCCCGAACGGGTCCGATTCCGTTACGTGCTCGAGGGGTTCGACCGAAACTGGATCGACGCGGGGACCGAACGGTTCGCGCACTATCCCAAGCTGCCGCCGGGCGACCACCGATTCCGGGTCACCGCGTGCAACAACGACGGGGTCTGGAACGAAATGGGCGCGAGCGTAGCGTTCCGCATCGAGCCGTTCTTCTACGAGACGGCGTGGTTCTACGCGCTGGCGGTCGGGCTGATCGCGACCGCGGCGGCCGGAGCGCACCGCTGGCGGGTGCGGCGGTTGCGCGCCCACGAGTCCGAGCTGCAGCGCCATGTCGTTCAGCGCACCGCCGAGCTGTCGCAGGCGAACATCGAATTGACCCGCGAGGTCGCCGAGCGCGAACGGGCCGAAAAGGAGCTGAGGCGCGCGCACCAGGACCTGATGCTGGCCTCGCGGCAGGCGGGCATGGCCGAGGTGGCGACGGGGGTGCTGCACAACGTTGGAAACGTGCTGAACAGCGTGAACGTATCGGTGTCGGTGGCGCTCGAACACCTGCGCGGGTCGCGGGCGGGGAATGTCCGGAAGATCGCCGCGCTGCTGCGGGAGCATGCCGCCGATCCCGGGACGTTCCTGACAGCCGACCCGCGCGGTCAGCAGCTCCCGACGTACCTGGGGACGCTCGGGGACGTGCTCGTCACGGAGCAGGAGACCCTCCGGCGGGAACTCGAGGAGGTCCGGAAGAACATCGACCACATCAAGGAAATCGTGGCGATGCAGCAGAGCTATGCCCGGCTGGGCGGCGTGATGGAACCGGTGGCGATCCTCGACGTGGTCGAGGACGCGATCCAGGTGAACCGCGCCACGCTCGAGCGGCACGACATCCATCTCGTGCGGGACTATGCCACGCAGGCCGTGGTCACGACCGACCGCCACAAAGTCGTGCAGATCCTGGTTAACCTGCTGCGAAACGCGAAGCTGGCGTGCGACGAGGGCAACCGGCCCGACAGGCAGATCGCGATCTCCGTCTCGCAAAACGCCGAATTCGTCGTGATCGCGGTCAAGGACAACGGCATCGGGATCCCGCGCGAGAACCTGGTGCGGATCTTCTCGCACGGGTTCACCACCCGCAAGGGCGGACACGGCTTCGGCCTGCACAGCGCGGCGATCGCCGCCCGGGAACTGGGCGGATCGCTGACCGTGGAGAGCGCCGGCACGGGTCTCGGCGCGACGTTCCAGCTCTTTCTTCCGCTGAAGCCACCGCCTCCATCATGAAAACATTCGAACCGCACCGGCGCGTCCTGATCGTCGACGACAACCGGGCCATCCACGAAGACTTTCGCAAGATCCTCGGTCCGAAGGAACGCCTGAGCGAACTCCGGCGTGCCGAATTCGAGCTGTTCGAGGCGCGCGCGGGCGGCGGCCCCGAGACCGCCTTTGAGCTCGACTCGGCGTTCCAGGGCGAGGAGGCGCTGGCGCTGGTGCAACGCGCGGTGGCGGCGCACCGCCCCTACTCGCTCGCGTTCATCGACGTCCGGATGCCGCCCGGCTGGGACGGCATCGAGACGACGGAGCAGATCTGGCGGATCGAGTCCGACATCCAGGTGGTGATCTGCACGGCGTATTCCGACTACTCCTGGAACAGCGTGATCGAGCGGCTCGGCGAGTCCGACCGGCTCGTGATCCTGAAGAAGCCGTTCGAGAACGTGGAGGTGCTGCAACTCGCCACGGCGCTGACGGAAAAGTGGCGGCTGGGCCAGCGGGCCCGCGAGCGGATGACCGACCTGGCACGAATCGTCGACGAGCGAACCCGGGAACTGCGGGACGCGAAGGAGTCGGCGGAGGCGGCCAACCGGGCCAAGAGCACGTTCCTCGCGAACATGAGCCACGAAATCCGCACGCCGATGAATGGCGTGATCGGCATGACGAACCTCCTCCTCGACACCCGGCTCGACGCCGAACAGCGCGAGTTCGGCGAGACGATCCGGCGCAGCGCGGAGACGCTGCTCGACATCGTGAACGACATCCTGGACTTCTCCAAAATCGAAGCCGGCAAGGTGGGATTCGAGACGATCCAGTTCGATGTCGTCGAACTGGTGGAGAACGCGGTGGACATGCTCGCCGAACGGGCGCAGCGCAAGGGGACCGAGCTGGCGATCGAAATCCTCCCCGATGTCCCGCGTGTCCTGCTCGGCGACCCGGCGAGGCTCCGGCAGATCGTCGTCAACCTCCTTGGCAATGCGATCAAGTTCACGGACGGCGGCGAGGTCGTGGTCCGGGTGGCCAGCCCGGAGGAAAAGGACGGGAACGCGACGCTCCGGGTGGAGGTGCGCGACACGGGAATCGGCATTCCGCTCGACGCGCAGGCGCAGCTTTTCCGGCCGTTCACGCAGGCCGACACCTCGACGACCCGGAGGTTTGGCGGGACCGGCCTGGGCCTGGCGATCTCGAAGCAGCTCGTGACGATGATGGGCGGAGAGATCGGCGTGCAGAGCACCCCCGGCAAGGGCTCGACCTTCTGGTTCGCGGTGGGCCTGGCGAAGGCGTCCGTGCCGTCGCCGGCGCCGGTCGACGAGCAGTTGTTCAACCTGCGGGTGCTCGTCGTGGACGACAATGCGACGAACCGGCAGATCCTGCGGCACCAGATTTACGCGTGGAAAATGCAGAAAGGGAGCGCCGCGAGCGGTCGCGAGGCGCTCGAGGTCCTCCGGAACGCTGCCGGCGAGGGCAAACCCTACAGCATCGCGCTCCTCGACCTGACCATGCCCGAGATGGACGGGCTGGCGCTCGCCCGCGCCATCAAGGCGGATCCCGCGATCGCCCCCACTCACCTCATCGTGCTGACGACCCTCGGGACCCAGCTCGCGCCGGCGGAGCTCCAGGCGGCGGGCGTCGAGGCGACGCTGGTCAAACCCGTGCGGCAGTCGCGGCTGCTGGACAGCCTGGTGACGGTGATCGGAAAAACGAAAGCCGAGCAGATCTTCTCGACGACGCGCCCGAAGGTCCCGTTGACCGCCGGCGAGCGGGCGGCGAACAAGGAGGTCCGGATCCTGCTCGCCGAAGACAACGCCGTGAACCAGAAAGTCGCGCTCGGCATGCTCCATCGCCTCGGCTACGGGGCGACCGCAGTGGGAAACGGGGTCGAGGCGATCGAGGCGCTGGCGCGCGAGCACTTCGACGTCGTGCTGATGGATTGCCAGATGCCGGAGATGGACGGATACGAAGCGACCCGCGCCATCCGCCAGCGGGAACGCGCAGCCGAGCCGTGCCCGTGGCACGCGCCCATGCGGATCGTGGCGCTGACCGCCAGCGCGATGGATTCCGACCGGGAGAAGTGTCTTGCGGCGGGGATGGACGACTTTCTGCCCAAGCCGATTGTGCTCTCGGAGCTGCGCGAAGCACTCAAGCGGCACACGGAGGAGCGCGTGAAGGGGTGAGATTGGTTATTGGAGATTGGAGGATGGA
This sequence comes from Opitutaceae bacterium, assembly GCA_035545515.1. Lineage (GTDB taxonomy): Bacteria > Verrucomicrobiota > Verrucomicrobiia > Opitutales > Opitutaceae > ER46. Next base: position 228 of record DASZYH010000131.1, on the reverse strand, counting down.
GGGAGATTCGAGATTGGTGATCCGAGATTGGCCAAGGCCGGTAGGGCGCGGAGTCCCTTCCGCGCCATGGCTGGGAGCGGAGTCCCAGTATGGGATAACCGGACTTGTTCACAGCGGTCCCTTGTAGCCCAGGAAAAGCGGAGAGGGAGCGCTGTGAGCAAGTCCGCGGCGCGGGGATTGGACTGCGCGGCGAATTTGGTAGGATGGGGCCGACCGTCGGACGAATTG
>DASZYH010000130.1:0-5719 GCA_035545515.1 Opitutaceae bacterium | reverse complement strand
CCGGCCGGGTCCGGTTACTCGAAGTCGTACAGCTTGGGATCGCGGCGGAGCACGCGGCGGCGCGACCGGAACCGATGTTTCGGCTCCTTTGCTTCGGCGGCGGGCGCAGGACCGCCGCCGGGCTCCCCGTAGGGATCGTCCGGGTCGGCGCCCTCTTCCGAGCCGCCGAGTTGGTCCTCCAGAGAATCGGGGTCGGCGCCCTCCTCCAACTTGCGCACCACCTCTTCCATCTCGCCGTCGATCTTCTCTCCCGTGATCTCGGACATCCGGCGCATCATCCGGGCCATCGCGCGGGGGTCGTTTTCATCCACGGAGGAGAATTCGCGCTCCATCGCGTTCATCGCGGCCTCCATCCGCGCATCCTCCGCCGATCCGCCCCCGGCCGGGCCCTCGCCACCCGCAGTGGCCGGCGGTTCCTCGCGACCTCCGGATTTGGTGACGGCAAAGGCGGACACGAGCTTGCGCATCCGAAACGCCGGATTTTCGGGGCATTTCGGCACGGTCTGACCCTGCGCGAGCGTCTTCGCGTAGAACTGGTAGACCGTGTGATTGTCCGGGCAGTAATACTCGTAAATCGGCATGCAAAATCCGTATTAAGTGCCCCGCGACGTTTCGCAAGCAGCGCGACGTGACGCGATCAACGGGAACGAGGTCGGGGGTTCAACTGATGGCCGTGCTGGACCAGCGAGGCCCGGGCGCCCGCGTTGAGCTTGTCCAGCACCCCGGCGAGCCGCCGCCGCTTCTCCTCCGCCTCGGCAAACATCTCGAGCTGTGTTCCCCCATCGTCCACGCCCGAAAACCGAACGCTGACCAGCCGCAGCGGCCGCCGTTTTTTCCAGGCCGCCTGCAACAAGGGCGCAATGAGCGGATAAAAGGGCGCTTCGAGGTCGGTCGCGGCGTCGAGGGTGCGCGCATGCGATTCCTGCGAAAAGTCCGGATAGCGGATTTTCACGGTGATCGTGCGGACTCGTTTCTGGTCCTCGCGCACCTTGGGCATGAGCTCGTCGACCATCCGCTTGGCGATCCGCTCGACGGTCCCGAAATCCGAAATGTCAGTCCCGAAGGTCTCCTGCTGCGAATAGCTCTTCGCGTCCTCCCGTTCGACGTGAACCGTTCGGTCATCGATGCCGCGGGCCATGGCGAGCATCGCGGGCCACTGATCGCCGAAGATCGCCTGCAACTCGCGCTCCGGCTTCAGAAGGAGATCACGCACGACTCTGATGCCGTGGCGGTCGACCAGAAGCGCCTCCGTTTTGGGCCCCACCCCCGGAAGTTTCCCGATCGGCAAAGGCGCCAGAAATTCCGCTTCGGTTCCCGGCGGCACCACGACAAACCCATGCGGCTTGCGCAGTTTCGAGGCGATCTGCGCCACGAGCTTGTTGACCGCCACGCCGAACGAAACGGGGATCGTCAACTCCGACCAAAGACGCTGCTGGAGAGCGCGCATCGCGTGCTCGATTTCCGCGCTGGACCCAAATCCGCAGGGCCCGACATCCAGGTATCCCTCGTCAATCGAGTTCCGCTGCACCAGCGGGGTGATGGTTTCGCAAAGATCGAACATCCGGTGAGAAACCCGACTGTAAAGCCCCGCGGTGTGCGGCAGCATGATCAAATCCGGGCAGATCGCGAGCGCCCGCCGGGTGGGCATCGGGGTGTACACGCCGCAGGCCCGCGCTTCGTAGCTCGCGGACGAAATGATCCCGCGCTCCCGTCCGCCCACGGCGCACTTTTTGCCGCGCAACTCCGGCTTCAGCGCAAGTTCGCAGGACACGAAGAACGCGTCGGCATCGAGATGGATGATCGTCGGCAGCACGGGGAGGGTCGGCTCGATTGCGAGCAAGGGTCAGTTCATCGTAAAACCAAAAGAATTCGAGGGCGCGGGGCGTTTTTTGACTGGCAACCCTGCGGTGATACGCTTCTGTACTGGTGCTTCAGTTACCCCCCCTACCTTCCTGTCGGTCGGATATCCTCATGCTGCTGGTCACGATCTTTTCCGTTATCATCCTGCTGCTTTGCTACCTCTGCTACAGCGGAGACTGTAATCGCTAAGAGTTCGGCTTGCCGGCGTCGATCCGGCTTTCAAGCTCGCGGTATGGGACGTCAATGGCTCCATGCGAAACGTGCGATCGTCAACCTGAAGAAAGGCCAGGTTGTCGGCAAACTGGTGAAGGAAATTACCGTCGCCGCAAAACTCGGCGGCTCTGAACCAGAGGGCAATGCGCGGTTGTTCGCCGCCGTGGAAAAGGCCAAGAAGGCCAGTGTCACCCGGGATGTGATTGAGCGCGCGATCAAGAAAGGGGCCGGCATCGGCGACGATAAGCTGATTCTGGAAGCGGTGACTTACGAGGGGTATGCACCCCACAAGGTGGCGGTGATCGTCGAGGTGATGACCGACAACCACAACCGCACCGCCGGTGAGATCCGACTGCTGTTCAAGCGCGGCCAGCTCGGCGGCGCCGGCAGCAACAAGTTCCTGTTCGACCATGTGGGTATCGTCGAGGCCCACCACCCTGACACCGCCTCCGATCTCGAAGGCACGGCCATCGAGGCCGGAGCCAACGATTTTGAAGCGCTGAGTTCCGCCCAAAACGACGACATTCCGGAGAATCACGCGGGGGTCCGCTTCCTGACCGATCGGACGGCCGTGCACGCCGTCGCCACCTGGCTCAAGCAACATGGGTGGAGTGTCATCACGGCGGAACTGGGGTATGTCGCGAAGATGTGCCCCGATCTGGATGACGCCCAGCGGGCGGATGTCGGCGAATTCCTGCAGGCGCTGGAGGATCACGATGACGTTCAACGCGTCTGGGCCGCGTTGAAGTAGGCGACGCCGCGGAGAAGCGCCGCCCCGGCGACATCCGACCGGGAGGCAGGATCCGGCCACGACGGGCCCGGCTCCATTGCGAAAACGCCGCGCCGGCAAAACACCGGTGTTGTTGGCATTTCGGGCGCAAGCGCTTACCCTCCCGCTCATGCGTTTTGGTGATTTGAATGAAGCGCAGCTCCTCGCCCTTGCGATCACCGCGGAAGAAGAGGACGGCCACATCTATCGAGACTACGCGGAGAACCTGCGCGCGGACTTCCCCGATACCGCCGAGCTGTTCACGCGCATGGCGGAGGAGGAATCGGGCCATCGTCATCGGCTCATCGAGTTATACCGCCGCAAGTTCGGCGACCACATCCCCCTGATCCGACGCCAGGATGTGCGTGGTTTCTTTGTCCGACGTCCAGCCTGGCTGCGAAACACGATCCGGCCGGAACGGGCGCGCGAGGAAGCCGCATTGATGGAAATCGAGGCCCGGCAGTTTTACGAAAAGGCGGCAAAACGGACGAACGACGCGGCCGTGCGCCAACTGCTCGGCGATCTCGCCCAGGAAGAAGACCGCCATGAAAGGGTCGCGATCGAGATCGACGCAAAACAGCGCGAACGCGGAGCCTTAACCCATGAGGAAGCAGCGGCCCGGCGGCTCTTTGTCCTGCGTTTTGTCCAGCCGGGGTTGGCCGGGCTGATGGATGGATCGGTCTCGACCCTGGCGCCTTTGTTCGCCGCGGCGTTTGCGACAGGCAGCACGCTCGCAACGTTCAAAGTGGGACTGGCGGCGTCGGTCGGCGCGGGCATCAGCATGGGCTTCGCGGAGGCCCTCTCGGACGACGGCAAACTGAGCGGCCGTGGAACACCGTGGCTGCGCGGCATCGTCTCCGGGTTGATGACCATGCTCGGCGGGCTGGGACACACGCTGCCGTATCTCATCCGCAGCTTCCACCTCGCGACCAGTATCGCGATCGCGGTTGTCGTCATCGAGCTGATCGCGATTTCCTGGATTCGGTCCCGCTACATGGACACGCCACTGTTGTCGGCGACGTATCAGGTGGTCGTCGGCGGCGCGTTGGTTTTCGTCGCAGGCTGGCTCATCGGAGCCGGATGATCCGACGACCAGCCGTAGAACGCCTCCGTCTCCCAGGACGCACGCGCGGCCACCGTAGGTTCCGGCGGCTCGGTGGGAATGTGGCCGACCTCGCCCTCAGGGCTTGAGCGGCGGCAGCCAGCCGTTGAAGCGCATCCACGCCTCGCAGAGTTTCGGCCATTCGGACGTCGGTCCAAGCCGCGGGTCCATGCCGGACCCGTGTGGTCCGCGCGGGTAGATGTGCATCTCGATTGGACGATGCGCGCGTCGCATGGCCTGGAAGAAGAGGATGCTGTTCTCGACCGGCACGGTCCGGTCCTCGGTGGAATGAACGAGGAAGGTCGGCGGAGTCTCGGCGGAAACGTGTTCGTCCACGGACCACCGGTGTTCGAGCTCCGGCGTCGGGTGCGGGCCCAGCAACGCCCTGCGGGAGGGAACATGAGCGAACGGGTCTTCCATCGTGATGACCGGAAACACCAGGATCATGAAATCAGGACGGCCGCTCACCTGATCGAGCGGAGCCCCGGTTTTTCCCTCTGGCGCATCGAACAGCGTCCCCGCGCTGGCGGTGACGTGACCTCCGGCCGAACCGCCGAGCATTCCAATCCGGTCGGGACGGACGCCGTACTCGGACGCGTGAGCGCGGAGCAAGCGAACCGCCCGGAGCGCGTCCTGCAGCGGCGCGGGCTGGCCGTAATCCTCCAGGCGGTACTTGAGCACGAAGACCGTGATCCCGAGCGAGTTCAGCCAGTGGGTGATGTTCCCGCCATTCGGCCCGACGGCGATCCGAACGTAGCCGCCTCCCGCCGCGTAGATCACCGCGGTTCCGTTCGCCGTGCCCGCGGGCGGCGCATACCACGTCATCGTGGGGTGGCTCACATGCGAGTACCGCCCGTTCTCGTCGACCTCGGGCGGAACGTCCAGCTTCAGACCGGGCACGCCTTCAGGCCAGAGATCAATCACCTTCGGCGCGGCGGTGGCGGATTGGAACCAAAGCAACCCGGCACCCCAAATGAGAAGCAACCGGACGAGACGAACATGGTGGGATTTCATAAGCGGAAACCAGGACAGACGAGCACACCTCGCGAACGTCGCGCGCCACATCACGAATTGCGGGCCGCCGAACTCCACCGGCGCAGCGCCGCCCCCGTGAGGGACAGCGCACACTGTTCGATTTCGTTGCGCGGTCCGGCGTAGATCAGTTCCCCGCCGCGGGTCCCGCCGCCGGGCCCGAGGTCGATCAGCCAGTCGGCCAGGTTGATGACGTCCAGATTGTGCTCGATCACGATGACGGTGTTGCCGGCGTCGCGCAGCTTGAACAGGAGATCCATTAATTTCTGGATATCCGTCCAGTGCAGGCCGGTCGTCGGCTCGTCGAGAATGTAGAGCGTCGAGCCCTGCTGCTTCTTGCTGAGCTCGAGCGCGAGTTTGATCCGTTGCGCTTCGCCGCCCGACAAGGTCGTCGCCGACTGGCCGAGCGTCAGATACCCAAGCCCGACGGCATCGAGCGTCTCGAGTTTGTCGATCGCCCGCGGAATGTTCCGGAACAGCCGGATGGCGTCCCGCACGGTCAGGTCCAGCACGTCGGCGATCGACCGACCGTGAAACAGGATCTCGAGCGTCTCACGGTTGAATCTCCGTCCGCCGCAGCTCGGGCACGGCGCGTACGCGTCGGGCATGAACGCCATGTCCAGCTTGATCATGCCATCGCCCTGGCACCGTTCGCAGCGCCCTCCCCTCACGTTGAACGAAAACCGGCTCGCCTTGTACCCCCTGACCTTGGCCAGCGGCACCTGAGCGTAGAGGTCGCGAAG
>DASZYH010000129.1:0-16340 GCA_035545515.1 Opitutaceae bacterium | reverse complement strand
AAGGTGCAGCACGTGATCGGCGGCTACCGCCCCGCGGCCGCGTATCCCGCAAATCCGTTCGCCGCCTCGCTGCGCAATGTGGCCGCGCTGATTTCCTCCGGGCTGCCAACCCGCGTGTATTTCGTCTCGCTCACCGGCTTCGATACGCACACGAACCAGCTTACGCAGCAGGCACGCCTGCTCGGCGAATTGTCCGACGGACTCGCGGCGTTCCAGAAGGATCTCGAAGCGCACAAGCTGGACGATCAGGTGGTCACGATGACATTCTCGGAGTTCGGCCGGCGCCCGAGCGAGAACAACAGCCACGGGACGGACCACGGAACCGCCGCTCCGCTCTTCGTGCTCGGTTCGCGCGTCAAATCGGGCCTGCACGGCACCGCCGCCTCGTTGAAGCTCCAGCACAATCAGGATCTCACGTTCAGCACCGACTTCCGCCAGGTCTACGCGACGATGCTCGAGCGCTGGCTCGAGTCTCCGGCGAAGCCCGTGCTGGGTGGCGATTTCGCACCGCTCGGAATCGTTTGAGTGGGATCACGCGGCGGCGTGAAGCTGCTTCCGCCGCGTCCGCGCCCGGGAAAAAATTGCACGGGCGGAGATGCATTAGCGGTTATGCTTGCATAAACCGCGGCGCGGCAATGCCCTGCACCACCGATACGTCGGGGCCCGCTACGTATCCAAGTTCGTAACACTACTCGCAGTGCAGGCTTCAATCGTCGCCGTTCGTGCGTCGATATTAAATGCATCTTGATCAAGCATTCACGCGCGCGGGTTTTCGCTTCCCGGCCTTGGGCGAACGCCGGGATGTTGGTGCTCGGCCTCGCTGCGGCCGTCAGTCTGCATGCCCAGACGACGATCACGGAAACGTTTGCATCCACCACGACGCCGGCGAACTGGAGCTTCACCAACTCGACCACGTCGTACACGCCGCAATCCGGCCAGGCCATCGGGAACGGTACCTACGGGCTAAGGCTTTCCAACAATTCCGGCAACGTGGCGACGGCCGCGCAATATCTCGGCACCTTCAACTCGGCCGGCGCCAGTGTGTATGCGCAGTTCAATTACCAGATGTACGGCGGCACCGCCGGCACGACGATCGGCGGCGACGGTTTCACGTTCTTCCTTTATGACGGAAGCAATGTGAGTTCGTTCAACGTCGGCGCGTACGGCGGGTCGATGGGCTATGCGCAGAAGACGGGCATCAGCGGCCTGAGCGGCGGTTACATCGGCGTCGGGCTCGACGCGTATGGCAACTACTCCATCGCGAGCGAAGGTCGCGTGGGCGGGATGGCCGGTGCCACGACGCCGGACCAGACCACCGAGTCGATTGCCGTCCGCGGTCCGGCCTCCGGTGGCTACGCGTACCTCGGCGGCACTTCGGCCCACCTCGGTACCGGCGTCGCCACCACCAACGTCGATTCCACCACGGTCACCTCGACCACCAACACCGTCCAGGTTCTCCTGTCCGCGACGAACCAGCTTACCGTCACGCTCGCCCAGGGCGGCTCGACCCCCCAGACGGTCCTGCAGATGGATCTGTCCGGGTATGCGCGCCCCGACACGTTGTCCTTCGGATTTACCGCCGGATCCGGCGGCGCGACCGACAACATCTACGTCAACAATCTCACCGTCACGACGCTCACGGCCAGCCGGTGGACCAACGCCGGCGGGACCGGCAACTGGGGTCTCAACACGAACTGGAACCCGAGCATCGTTCCCAATACCGGGTCGGACATCCTCTTTGACAATAGCGGCGTGACCAGCGCCCAGATCATCAACACCGCCGCGAACCGCTCGATCCGGGCGATCACGTTCGACGCGCCGTTCGATTACACCGTCAACAACAACACCCTCACGCTGGCCAACGGCGGGATCGCCGGATTCTCCGGGATCGCGGTAACCCAGACGCACGGGACGGCAACCGACACCATCAATTCGGCGCTCAGCCTGGGCAATGCCATCAGTGTCCGGAACAACGCGACCGGAACCCTGAACCTGAACGGCAACATCGCCACGAACGGCAACACCCTCACCTTCGACGGGACCGGCAACGGCACAAACGTCGGCGGCGTGATTTCGGGCACCGGAGCGGTGGTCAAAAACGACGTCGGCACCGCAACCCTGACGGCCGCCAACACCTACACCGGCGGAACGACGATCAACAACGGAACCCTCAACGCGAATCATTCGGCCGCACTGGGCACCGCCGCGGTCAACCTCGCCGGCGGGACGCTCGGTTCCACGAATGGTTCGTCCGTCACGAATACGCTTTCGCTCACCGCCGACAGCGGCCTGAGCGGGACCACGACCAGCGGAACGCTCACGCAAGTCGGCGCAAATCATACGCTGAACATGACCAACGCGGTGCAGTCCGGCGCGGTCCGGCTGTCGGACACCAACATTGCACACACCCTGACGGTCAACGTCGACTCCGGCACCTCCACCATCAGCGGAGCGATCAGTAACGGTGGCACCGCGGCGGGCGGCGTAACCAAGACGGGGTCCGGCACCCTCGTCGTCTCCGGCGCGAACTCCTACACGGGCACGACCACCATCAGCAATGGCATCCTGCAGCTTGGTGCCAGCGATCGTTTGTCGCAGACCGGCAGCGTCAGCATCGACTCCGCGGGGACACTCGACCTGAACGGATTCTCGCAGAAGGTCGGAACGCTCACCGCACTGAACGGCGGGGCGACGATCGACTTCGGAACGCCCGGCAACGCGAACAATTTCGTTTTCGGCACCTACGTTGCCCCATCCAGCGGCGTTCTGGTCGTCAACAACTGGGAAAGCGGCGTCGACAAGCTCGCGACGACCGGGCGATCCCAGAGTGTCAGCACGATCTATATCTCCGGATATGGCGCCGCCACCGAAGCGGGCGCGACGTCGGCAGTCGGCACCTATGGAAACGCCTATCTCCTGACCCCCAGTGCCCAGCAGCTGAACGTCTGGGACGGAAGTTCGAGCGGCCTGTGGAACAACCGGTTCAATTGGTCGCTGAACGCTGTCCCGACCACGACACAAGTCGCGGTCTTCGATTCCACCGGCGCGAACCGCACCGCCGTGAGCCTCAACGCGAACTACACCGTCGCCGGCGTACAGTTCGGGACAACGGCACCAAGCTACACGATTTCCGGGACTTCCACGCTCACCTTGAGCGGCGCGGTGCCCTATATCCAGCAGAAGAGCGATTCCGACCAGACGTTCAACGCGAACCTTGCCCTGAGTGCCAACTCCGTAATGGACGTAACCGGCAGCGGGAATCTGGTCCTCGGAGGCACCATCAGTGGAACCCGGAACCTGATCAAGGATGGGTTGGGCGATGGAAAACTCATCCTGACCGGAAACAACACGCTCTCCGGCGGCGTGTTCATCAACAACGGAATCGTCCAGGCGCTGAAGAACGGAAACAACACGGTGCTCGGCACCGGTACCACGACCGTCAGTGCGGGCGCCACGCTCGAACTGGCGGGAGGAATCAGTCTCGCCAATGCGATGTCCGTCGTCGGCGGCGGACTGAACGGCGCCGGCGCAATCCACGCTGTCACCGGTTCGAATTCCTTGTCCGGCACCATCACGGAAACCGCGGATGCCACGCTTTCTGCCGACACCGGCGCCGCCCTGATCCTTGGCGGCCCGCTGACGGGGACGAACACCGACACGTACGTGACGGGACCCGGGGCGGTGACGCTCGGGGCGATCACGACCGGCAACGGCAACCTCATTCTCAACAGCACGGGCACCGTGACATTGAACGGCGCCGCCAACACGTTCACCGGCCTCACGACGGTGAATTCCGGCACGCTCGTCCTGGCCAAGGCAGCCGGTACCACGGCGGTGGCCGGCAACCTGCTGATCAACGGAGGCGCCGTGCAGTTGAACGCCAGTAATCAGATCGCCAACACCTCGACGGTGTCACTGGCGGGATCCGGTTCCCTAAACCTCAACGGATACAGTGAAACGCTGGATCAGTTGAACAGCTCGAGCTCGGCCAGCAGTGTCCTCCTGGGTGGCGGCGCCCTGACGATCAACGCGATCAACAACCAGAACTCGAATTTTGCGGGCAGCCTGGGCGGAACGAGCGCCAGTTCGTTCACCATCGACGGCACCGGCAAAGTGAACCTTTCAGGCAACAATTCCGGCTTTGCGGGCACGTTCAACGTGACCAGCGGCACCTTGAACGTAAGCGCCACCGCGGCGCTTGGCTCCAGCACTGTCGCCGTCTCCAGTGGCGGCAACTTCCAGTTGCAGGGCGGCATCACCGCCTCCAACTCGATTTCGATCGTGGGGTCTGGCACGTCGAACAACGGCGCGATCGAGAACTTCGCCGGCAATAACGCACTGAACGGCACGATCACCCTCACCGGCGCCAGTGCCATCGAATCCGACAGCGGCATCCTGACGCTCGGCGGCACGGTGGGGCTCGGGGGAAACACGCTCACGGTCGGCGGCTCGGGCGGCACCAGCATTTCCGGAACGGTGACAGGAACCGGCGGAATCACCAAGACCGATGCAGGCACACTGACCCTCTCCGGCGCCAACACCTATTCCGGCGGAACCACGGTTTCTGCGGGCACCGTGCGTGCCAGCAGCAATGGCTCGCTCGGCTCGGCGGGCGCCACCGTCGCAAGCGGCGCCACGTTGCAACTGGGTTCCGGCGTGACGGTGGCCAATGGCATCACGCTCAACGGCACCGGCACGTCGAACAACGGCGCCCTCGAAAGCGTGGGGACGAGCAGCTACACCGGCACCTTGACGCTCGCGAGCGCCAGTCGTGTCCAATCGGATGCGGGCATGTTCACGCTGGGAGGGACGGTAGCCCTCGGCACCAACGCCCTGACGATCGGCGGTGCGGCCAACACCACGATCACGGGCTCGGTCACCGGGACGGGCGGAATCACCAAAGTTGATGCCGGCTCCCTGACTCTGGCGGGTACGACGGGAATGACGGGCCGGCTGACGGTGAATGCCGGTACGGCGACGCTCGCCGCGACCAATGCCCTCGCCTCCTCCGCCACGCTGACCATCAACAATGGTGGCGGCCTCGTCGTGAATTCCGGACTCTCCCAAACCATCGCCGGACTCACGACCACTTCGGGCGCCACGATCACGATCGGCAGCAATGCGACGCTCACCGTCAACAGCAGCTCCGCTTCGAGCCTTCTCTCGAGCGTCGGCGGCGCCGGGACGCTCGCCTACACCGGCGGCGGCAACCTCACGCTTGGCTCAGGTCTGAACGTCGCCGGGACGTTGTCCTTCGGGGGCACGACGATCGGTGGCACGCCGACGACGACCCTCTACCTCAACGGCAACGTGAACATCGGCACGCTCCGGATCACCGGCGACACCATCCTGGATTTCGGCAACAGCACGGCGACGTCGCTCAACGCCTCCAACCTGATCATCACCAACGGCGCCAAGGTAACCGTCGTGAACTGGGTCAACATGACCGACTATTTCGTCGCGCAGAATTTCTTCCAGCAAACCGGAACCACGCTCACGTCCGCCCCCCTGGATCAGCGCGGCACCGCGCCGGAAAATCAGATCACGTTCAGCGGATCCACGAGCAGCCAGACCGTGTGGCAATCCTTCGACCACGAAATCACACCCGCTCCCGAACCGGCCACCTACGGCGTGATCTTCACGGGCGTGACGCTCGGTGCGGTCGGCCTCCTGCGATGGTCCCGCCGCCGCCGTGAGACCGCGTGATGACCTTATTTGCCGACGCCGTGCGTGCGGAAACCGAGGGCCGCGAGCTTCGGCAGGTCGAGGATGTTCCGGCCGTCGAAAATCGACGCCGGCTGGCACATCCCCGCAAAAATCTTCCCGTAATCCAGGGTCTTGAACTCGTCCCACTCGGTCACCACCGCGATCGCATGGGCATCGGCGGCGGCTTCGTAAGGCGATTTCGCGATAGTGAGACGCGCGCCGGCGTCGGTATCCGTGCCGCCGTTCTTCCCCAGGACGTCCTCGCGAATTTCGTGCGCGGACACCTTCGGGTCATACACGGTCACCCGCGCCTTTTCGGCGAGCAGGTCGCGACAGACCGTGATCGCCGGGGATTCACGGGTGTCGTTCGTGTCCTTTTTGAAGGCGAAGCCGAAAATCGCGATTTTCTTGTCCGCCACGGTATTGAAGAGCGACGCCACGACCCGGGCGCCAAACCGGTGCTTCTGCCAGTCGTTCATCTTGACGACCGACTCCCAGTACGACGCTACCTCCGGCAGCCCGAAGTGTTCGCAGAGATAAACCAGGTTCAGGATGTCCTTCTGAAAGCACGAGCCGCCGAAACCAACCGACGCCTTTAGGAATTTCGGGCCGATCCGCGAATCGCGGCCGATCGCATTGGCCACCTCATCCACGTCGGCGCCCGTCGCCTCACACAGCGCCGAGATCGAGTTGATCGAGGAAATCCGCTGGGCCAGGAAGGCGTTCGCCACGAGTTTCGAGAGCTCCGACGACCAAAGGTTCGTGGTGATGATTCGTTCCCGCGGCACCCAGTGCGCGTAGACTTCGACCAGTCGCGCCAGCGCGGCTTCGCCGGTCGGTGTCCGCTCACCGCCGATCAGCACGCGGTCCGGCATCACCAAATCGGCGACCGCCGTGCCCTCGGCGAGGAACTCGGGGTTGGAAAGGACCTCGAATCGATGGCCGCCGGAGTTGGCGCGCAGGATCTCCTTGATCGTCTCCGCGGTTTTGACGGGGATGGTCGACTTTTCGACGATGATCTTGGGGCCGTTGGCATGCTCGGCGATCGTTCGCGCAACGGATTCAATGTACCGCAGATCCGCGGCCCGGCCGGCGCCGACGCCGTAGGTCTTCGTCGGCGTGTTCACCGCCACAAAGATGATGTCGGCCGCCTTGATCGCACCGGCCACATCGGTGCTGAAATGCAGATTGCGTCCGCGCGTCTGCTGGACGACCTCGTCGAGTCCGGGCTCGTAAATCGGCAGCTTGGCCGAATTCCAGGCGGCAATCCGGGTCGCGTTCATGTCGACGACGCGAACCTCGATGGACGGCGCCTTCAGCGCGATCATCGCCATCGTCGGACCCCCGACGTAACCAGCCCCGATACAGCAGATTTTCATGTGGGTAGGAATTCGAGATTTGGGGCTGACCCGCGCAAATCCAAGACAGATTTTCCATCAGCTGCCCGGTCTCGGCATCCCTCGGAATGGGCACAAAAAAGGCGCGGCCGAGGCCGCGCCAGAAGAGGGTGCTCGTACCCGGTTACGCCGGATTTGGTGCAGGAGCCGGTCCGATCGATTCCGGTGCCGGCGTCTTCTCGGGCGCCTTCCGCGGGGAGGGCTTCCCGCCGATGTCGGTCTTCGGCGGCGCGGGCGGAACGATCGGTGAACGGATTTCGCCAAATTGCAGGATCTCCAGCACGTGCTTGCCATCGATGGTCTCGTGCTCGAGCAGGGCCTCGGCGATCTTCTCTAGCGCGGTCCGGCGCTCGCTGATGATCTGCTTCGCCCGCTGGTACTGTTCCTCGATGATCCGATGGATCTCCTCGTCGATGTGACGGGCGGTCTCCTCGGAAATCAGCTCGTTGCGTGAGATCTCGCGCCCGAGAAACACCGTGTCGTGATGGTCGCCGTACGCCACGGGACCGAGTGGACTCATGCCCCAGTCGCACACCATGTGGCGGGCGAGCTTGGTGATCTGCTTGATGTCGCCGGCGGCTCCGCTGGAAATGTCTCCCAGCACGATCTCCTCGGCAATCCGGCCGCCCAAGCCCATCGCGATCTGGTTCAACATGCGGCGGAAGGAATGCGTGAGGATATCCTTCTTCGGAATGAACATCGTGCTGCCCAGGCTCCGGCCCCGCGGAATGATCGTGACCTTGTGCACCGGCATGTGGCCGTCATCGAGGACTGCCTGGACCAGCGCATGGCCGGCCTCGTGATAGGCGGTAAGCTTCTTCTCCTCGTCGTCCATCAGCCGGCGCCGCTCGCGTCCGAACTGGACCTTCTCCCGCGCGTCGTCGACGTCCTGCATCTCGACCTTCTTCTTGCCGCGGCGGGCGGCGAGGAGTGCGGCCTCGTTCAGCAGGTTCGCGAGTTCGGCACCGGAAAGGCCCGGCGTGCCGCGCGCGATCACCGAGAGATCGACGTTTTCGGCGAGGCTGACCTTCTTCGCGTGCACGCGGAGAATCTGCTCGCGGCCGACGAGGTCCGGCAGGTCCACGTAAATCTGGCGGTCGAAACGTCCCGGGCGCAGGAGCGCGCTGTCGAGCACGTCCGGCCGGTTCGTCGCGGCGATGATGATCACGCCCTCGGTCGTGTCGAAGCCGTCCATCTCGACCAGCAGCGAATTGAGTGTCTGTTCCCGCTCGTCGTTGCCGCCGCCGAGGCCCGCGCCACGTTGCCGGCCCACGGCGTCGATTTCGTCGATGAAGATGATGCACGGCGCGCTCTTCCGTCCCTGCTCGAACATGTCGCGCACGCGGCTGGCGCCGACGCCGACGAACATCTCGACAAAATCGGAACCCGAGATGCTGAAGAACGGCACGTCGGCCTCGCCGGCCACCGCCTTCGCCAGGAGCGTCTTGCCGGTACCCGGCGGCCCGACCATCAGAATGCCCTTCGGTATCCGGCCACCCATCTTGGTGAACTTCTTCGGGTCTTTCAGGAACTCGACGACCTCGGACACCTCCTCCTTCGCCTCGTCGCACCCGGCGACGTCGGCAAAGGTGATCTTGTCGCGGTCACGCGTGAGCAGTTTGGCGCGGCTCTTGCCGAAGCTGAGCGCACCACGGCCCGCCTGTCGGAGCTGGCGAACGAAAAGGAAGTACAGCAGGCCGATGATGATGATGAACGGCACCACCTGCATCGCGATCGACGTGAGCAGGGTCTGCGTCGGCTGCGGCACGAACGCATTGGTCTTCGTGAGCTGCTCGTAAGTCGAATCGGTCACGCGGTCCGCGACCCGGAACGGACGCCACGGGCTGGACGCATCCTTGCGGCTCTCGCCGGTAATGACCATCCAGTCGCGCCCGCTGCTGGGATCCGGACGAATGATCGCCGGATGGTTCGGATCGCGGTTGATATTGCCCGCCTCCGCCCGCGCCACCACTTCCTGGACCGTGAGCGGCTCCGGTGAACTCGTCATGTTTGGCGTGTACCAAAGCAGCGCGAGCACCGCCGCCACGAGCACCAGCCAGAAGATTAACATCTTGGGCTGGAACCGGTCCGGAGGGAGGTTCTTCAGGGAACGGCGGGGTTTTTTGTTATCGGAATCTGGCATTTCGGGTTTTGACTGAGGGCAAACCGTGGAGGTTCCTGGGAGATAAGTCAATTGACCGACCGCTGGAATTTCGGCCGATCGTTTCCTTTCTTGAGGCTCAGCACGCCGCGGCGGATGACGGCAAACTGCTTCGGCCCAAGGCTGTGCCGGGTGTTGTCCCCGATTTCCACCGCCCCGACCAACGCATCGACCGCCTGACGGGAGAGATGGAAGGCAGAAGGTTGCGACAGCAGCCAGCGATGAACTGCCCGCCGGACAAGGGCTCGTGGCTTTCCCCGAATCGCCTGCAACCGCAGCTCGCCCTTCGCCGTGACGGGTCTCAGGTGGTCGAGCCAGGCCTCGAGCGCCGCATCGTCCTCCTCTAGAAGCTCCCGGCTCCGCGCCGCCCCGGCCACCGCATCGCGCCCGGCCGCCTCCTGCCATGCGGGCAGGACCGAACGCCGCACGCGGTTGCGGAAATACGCGTCCGTCGCGTTGCTTGCATCTTCCCGCCAGGTGCCGCCGCTCGCCTTCAGTGCGGCTGCAATCTCGACTTTCTTGAGCCCCAGCAACGGCCGCAGGTGCACCCGTCCGCCCGCGACCTCGTGCACGGGCCGCGGCGCGGCCAAACCCGTCGTTCCGCTGCCGCGCGCCACCCGCATCAGGATCGTCTCGGCCACGTCGTCCTGCTGGTGTCCCAGCCACAGCACCCGCGCATGATGGTGCAGGAATTCCATGCGCGAGGCCCGCGCCTGTGCCTCGTTCGCCGGCGCCGGCAAATCGGTCGCGCGCCTCCGCAGATCGGAACGGTGCCAGCGGCCGACAACCAGCGTTACGCCGAGCGCCGAGCACAATCCGCGGCAGAATTCGCGGTCACGGCGCGCCACCGCAGCTCCGCGCAACTGATGATCGAAATGGAGCGCCAGCAAGGCGCGGCGCCGCTTGGGCCAGTGGGCCCACAGCAGCAGCAGCAGCGCGACCGAGTCGGCGCCGCCGGAAAGCGCGACACCCCACTTTCGCCGCAGCGCCACCGGGTCGTCGCTCCAGGCGAGGACGGCTGGGTGCAACCGCTCACGGGGAATTCGTGCCGCCAGCGCAGTCGCCACCTGCTTCCAATCGATGCGTCGTGCCGCCGACATGGAGTCCCCTCGCGCGGGCGGTGCCGCCGCCGGGTCAGGCGAACGACAGGTATTCTCTCCCGAAGAACGGCACCAGCGCCGCCGGGATCTTCACCCGTCCATCCGCCTGCAGATTATTTTCCAGAATGGCGGAAAGCACGCGCGGCACCGCCAGTCCCGATCCGTTCAGCGTGTGGACGAGCTCGGGCTTGCCGGTTTCCTTGACCCGATAGCGGATCTGCGCCCGCCGCGCCTGGAACGCCTCGAAATTCGAGCAACTCGAAACCTCGAGCCAGCGTTTCTGGCCCGCCGACCATACTTCGAGATCGTATTTCTTCGCCTGGGCAAACCCGAGGTCGCCGCCGCACATGAGCAACACCCGATACGGCAGCTCGAGCTTCTGGAGCAGCCGTTCCGCGTCCTGCCGGAGTTTGTCCAGCTCCTCGTAGCTCGTCGACGGGTGCACCCACTTCAGCAGTTCGACCTTGTCGAACTGGTGCAGCCGATTGAGCCCGCGCACGTCCTTGCCGTAGCTGCCCGCCTCGCGGCGGAAACACGGCGTGTAGGCGCACCGGTATACGGGCAACGCGGCCTCCTCGAGGATTTCGTCGCGGAAGAAATTTGTCAGCGGCACCTCGGCCGTCGGCACGGCATAAAGGTGGTCCGGCGTCGTCTCGTACATCTGCCCTTCCTTGTCGGGCAACTGCCCCGTTGCCGTCGCGCTCGCGGCGTTCACGAAGATCGGCGGATTCACCTCGACGTAGCCGGCCTTCGCATTCTCCTCGAGGAAGAAGTGCAGGAGCGCCCGGACCATCCGCGCGCCATCGCCGACATAAAACGGAAACCCGGCACCGGTGACCTTCGCCCCGCGCGCGAAATCGAACAGCCGGTCAAAACCAGGGATCTCCCAGTGCGGCTTCGCGTTCGGCTTGGGCTCATCGTGCGCCCCGTGCAGCGAGAACACCACGTTCTGCTCGGGCGTCCGCCCTTCCGGCACGCTGGCGTGCGGCAGGTTCGGAATCGAAAGCATCGCCTGCCGGAATTTTTCCTCGGTTTCCTTCAACTGCGCCTCGCGCTCCTTCACCTGGCCGGAAACCGCCTTCATCTCCGTCACCTTGGCCTGGAACTCCGGCGTGCCCTTCGGAAGCTTGGCCATGGCGGTGTTCGCCGCCTTCTGCGTCGCCCGCAGCGATTCCACTTCCTGCAATTGGGTCCGCCAGGCCGCATCGATGGCCAGCACCGCGTCAAGATCGACATCAAGATGCTTCTTGGCGATGGCCGCGCGGACGACATCGGGCGATTCACGGAGGAGCTTCGGATCCAGCATAAACGGGCGAGTGTGCAGGCGAGACCAGCCCCCGCAAGAACCAAGGAGGCAATGGCGCCGGTGCCGGCGTGAGCGGAGGTGAGTCAGAAGCCTTCGCGCGAAGATCGGAGGGGGCGAAAAGGGAGCCGGCCCAAGATCGATCGAGACGAGGCTCCGTTCACGCCAGCAAGCCGGGGCGCGAGCAAGCGGCCTACGAATTTTCGACCGGCTCGCGGCACATAAATTTCGAACCGGCTCCGGCCGACGACTTCGAACCGTCTCCGGCCGACGATTTTCGTTACGCCCGCCGCCACCAACCGCTCACTTCACCGCGCGAAACGCGCCTGGGCTCGCACGAAGCGCGAGTACACGTCCTTCGCCGAAAGCATCCGCAAGTCGCCGACAGGCGCCTGCACGACCACGTTGTTCGGCGAGCGAAGCGGATACGGCCCGAACAACCGCGGGTCCGTGGGGCCGAAAATTGCAAACACGCGCACCCCCAGCGCGGCCGCAAGATGCATCGGGCCGCTGTCGTTCGCGATCACCCAGTCCGCCCGCTTGATCACCGCCGGCAGTGACACGAGGCTCGTGTTGCCGGTCAGGTTCACGAATTGCGCCGCCGGGTACGCGCCGCGGTCGTGCACGTAATTGCTGCCGGCCCAGATCACCTTCCGCCGCTTGTCCTGGCGGAGGATCAGTTCGGTCAGTTGCTTGAAGCCGCCCCAGCATTTTTCCGCCCGCCGGCTGTCCGGGAACATCAGGATCGGCTTCTCGCCGCTGCGTCCCTGCGCGAACCGCAGGTGCAGGCTGTCGAGTTCGCGAAACCGCAGCGTGCCCCTCAATTCGGGCTTCGCGCCAAGCACCGGACAAAACTGCAGCAGGATCTCGAGCGCGTGGCTCCGCCGGCCATCCTCCGGCAGCGGCACCTTCTCGTTATAGAACACACCCGACCATTCGCGCGCGTCCGACCGGCCCACTTTGTGGGTCGCGATCGTGCGGGAGGTCATCAGCCCCGTCCGGAGCAGTCCCTGCATGTCGAACACGTAGTCGAACTTCGTCTTGCGCAACTCCTTCGTCAGCCGGATGAATCCCTTCGCCCCGGCGTTGCGTTCGAAAACGTAGACCTGGTCGACCGCCTCGCAGGCCCGGACAATGGGGGCGAAGATCTCGCGGACGACCCACGAGATCCGCAGGTTCGGGACCTGCTCCTTCAGGGAGGTCGCGACCTGCAATCCATGCACGATGTCGCCAAGCGATGAGGGTTTGATGATGAGCAGTTCGGTCATGTCCGGCGATGGCGGGGCGGAAAACGGCTGATGGTTCGCCCCTTAGGTTCAGGGCGGGTGAACGTGCGTGACAAGTACCAACTGCGGCCGCCGCCCGACGATTCGCCGGACGATCCGTTTGCCGCGCCAATTTTCAACGTTCGTCCCTTCCCGCGGCCAGCCGCCGTCTCCCCACGCTCGGTCCGGCCGCGAATTGCTCCTTGTTACCAGCCGGGGACGTGCTTGTTACTTCTACTCGTTGCTTCTGCTCGTTTTCAAAGTCGTTGGCTGGAGTGTCGCACATTTCCCCGAGTGGCTGCTGCGCGGGGTGTCCGCGCTGCTGGGCGAAGTCATGTTTGCCGGCCTGCGGCGCCGCCGGCGCTTGATCCTGTCCAACCTGCACCACGCGTTCCCGGACCGATCGGCCGCCTGGCACCGCCGGATCGGCCGCGAGAGCTGTCGGCGCATGGTGGAGACGGCCCTGCTTTCCCTCGCCACCCCATACCTCAGCGAGGCGCGGATCCGAAATATCGCCCGCCTCGCTCCGTCGGTCGAGACGCTTGCCCGCGACCTCGCGGCGGCTCCCCGCCCGGTCGTTCTCGCCACGCTTCACCTTGCCCTCTGGGAAAGCCAGACCTGGCTCAAGCTGCTCAGCCCGGTTCCGCTGCCTGAATTCGGCATCATCTTCCGGCCGCTCGACAATCCCGCCGCCGACGCATTCGTGAAGGCCACACGCGAACGCTTCGGCATGCGCCTGCTGTCCCGCCGCGAGGGGTTCGCCGAAGCGCTCGGGATCCTGCGGAACCGCGGATGTGTCGGCATCCTGTTCGACCAGAATGCGGGCATGCAGGGCGCCCTCAGCCTGTTGCTGGATCGCGTTTGCTCCACGACGGAACTTCCCGGACTGCTCGCCGCCAAGTTCGGTGCCGACGTCCGGACGTTTTATCCGCGGCGAACCGGCTTCTGGCGCGTGCAGTTCGAGTCCTGCCCCGTCCCGCACGACGGCACCACCGAGGGGGTTACCGTGGCCCTGAATCGCTGGCTGGGCGCCGCGCTCGCCGGCGATGACGACCTTTGCGCCTCATGGCTGTGGGCCCACGACCGCTGGCGCAATCAGGACGTGCCGGCCCGCCGGCTGCGGCTGGAGGCGAAGCGAAACCTGCTCGCCACCGCCCTCTCCTCGCCCGCCCCGTCCGCGCTCCCGCGCCGGACCCGGATCTGGGTCCGGATGCCCAACTGGCTGGGTGACGTCGTGATGGTGCTCCCGCTGCTGCGCGCCATGCGGGTTTCGCGACCGGACGCCGAGTTCACGCTCCTCGCCAAAAGGCAGTTTCTGCCCCTGCTGTCATCCTGGGGCATCGGCGACCGCCTCGAGGCTCTCCCACCGCGAGGTTGGCGTTACGCGTGGCATTTCTGGCGGCGGCGAAGCGATTTCCCCGACGTCCACCTCCTGTTCACCAATTCATTTCGCGGCGACCTCGAAGCGTGGCTTCTTGGCGCGCGTCAGCGGTTCGGCATCGTTCGTCCCGGAAAACGCCGGCCGCTGCTGACCCACGCGTACGCGGTCCCGCCTGATTTCGACGAGGGTTCACACCATCAGCTCGAACTCTGGGAAAACTTCCTGCGCCATTTCGGGCTCGCCACCCCGCCCGATCGAGCGCCGGTCGAACCGCCACCCGGCGCTCCGCCCGGACGCGGCGCAATCATCCCGGCTCCGATTGGGCTGATCCCCGGTTCGGAGAACACCCCGGAAAAGCGCTGGCCCGTCGCGCACTGGCGCGCCCTGGTCGACGCGTTGCCCTCCGAGCGCTTTGTCGTCTTTGGAACCCCCAATGACCGGCCGATCGCGGATGCAGTCGCGGCCGGATTTGCGCCGGACCGGGTGACGAATCTCGCGGGAAAAACCGATCTCGCGACATTCGCCGCACGCCTCGCCGAATGCCGGCTGCTGGTGACGAACGACACCGGCGGAATGCATCTCGCCAACGCACTCGGCGTCCCGCTCATCGGACTCTTCGGGCCGACCAATCCCGTGCGGACGGGTCCGGTCTTCGCCGCCCCGGTCGAGGTGCTCCAGCCGCCGGGAAGTCCCGCGACCGGAGGCCGCGCGCTCGCCGACCTCCCGCCGGAAATGGTCGCCGCCCGCATCCACGCGCTGCTGACCGCCGGCTCCATGCCGGCCTAGACGAACCGTTGCACCGCCTCGCGGAACCGGCACCCTTTTGCGCTTTTCTCCTTCCCCGTTTTCCAAAACGTCACACCGATGCCGCTTCTGACCGTCACCGACCTCCGCACCTATTTTCATACGCGCAGCGGGGTCTACCGGGCGGTCGACGGCGTGAGCTTCTCGGTCGACCGCGGCGAGACGCTGGGGATCGTCGGCGAGTCCGGATCCGGCAAGTCCGTCACCTGCTATTCGATCATGGGCCTGATTCCGCAGCCCCCGGGTCGGATCGAATCAGGCACGGCGATGTTCGACGGTGTCGACCTCCTGCACTGTTCGCCCGCCGAGGCGCGCCGGATCCGGGGAAAACGGGTCGCCATGATCTTCCAGGATCCGATGACCTCGCTTAATCCGTATCTGCGGATCTCGGACCAGTTGATCGAGCCGCTGCTGATCCACGAGAAAGTCTCGCGCCGCGAGGCGCTGAAGCGCGGGCTCGAAGCGCTCGAGGCCGTCGGCATCAATGACGCGAGCCGACGGATTCACCTTTATCCTCACGAATTCTCCGGCGGCATGCGCCAGCGGGTGATGATCGCCATGGCGCTGATCACCCGGCCCGAACTGCTGATCGCCGACGAGCCGACTACCGCGCTCGACGTGACGGTGCAGGCGCAAATTCTGGAGTTGATCAAGAAACTCCAGACGGAATTCGGGATGGCGGTGGTGTTCATCACGCACGATCTCGGCGTCGTCTCCGGGCTCTGTGATCGTGTGCAGGTGATGTACGCCGGCCGCATCATCGAGACCGCCGATGTCCGGACGGTTTTCTACGAGCCCCGGCACCCGTACACGAAGGCGCTGCAGCGTTCGATCCCGTCGCTGCAGGCGAAGGGGGGCGAACTGTACACGATCCGCGGCCTGCCGCCGGATCTCTCCAAGCCCTTGCCCGGCTGCCCATTTGCCCCGCGTTGCGAATTCGCCGCCGAGAAGTGCTTCGCGACGCCTGTCAAACTTGGCGAAACCGAACCCGGTCACTGGCACGCCTGCCTTCGGGCGCAATTGGGCGAGATATGAACCACGGATTCCCCCGAGACAGTCTTCGCCGGCTAAGTTCCGCATCGGCTGGTAGGGCGGCCAGTCCCTTGGCCGCCTCGAATTGGATCACGCCGAGGCGCGGAAGGGACTCCACGTATGGGATAACCGGACTTGTTCACAGCGGTCCCTTGTAGCCCAGGAAAAGCGGAGAGGGAGCGCTGTGAGCA
>DASZYH010000128.1:0-17080 GCA_035545515.1 Opitutaceae bacterium | reverse complement strand
CTTCATCAATTACCGTGGCGGAAAAATTCTTCAGCGACTCGGGATTGCGCACCGTGACCGTGTCGCCCTGTGCGCCGTTTTCCATCGCGACCGCCTTCATGGTCACGATCAGCATCCCGTCGGCGGCGGTGACATCGACCGTCTGGCCGCGTTTCACCAGCGGGCGCCGCGAGATGTCGTGCCAGGTGAGGAGCCGGCCGGCATCGACGGCGCGGGCAAAAATGTAGGACCGGTCGCCAACCGCCGCGGGCAGCGCGTCGTGTTCGCGGAACATGTCGACCCGGCGGGCCTCGAGCACGTTCGGATCGAAGGTGGCACCGGTCGTGAGCGGGGCGCGAGTGGCCCAGGCGTCGCGCCAGAGGGAGGCCCGGAGCACGAACGTCGGCTCATCGACCAGCTTGCCGTCGGCGAAGACACGGGCGCGGACGAGCATCGAGGACGAGGCGAGCATCGGGAAATCCGTGACGGTGACCGTCCACGTCTGCGCCACCCGCGAGGGGGGATTCCAGTCGCGGAGGAGTTCCAGATCGAGATCGCCCTCGAGATTGAAATGCGCGGCGAGCTGCCGGCCGAGGCTGGCGAGGAGGTGATCGCGGGTGAGCGGAATCGCCAGCTGAACCGCGTCGGTGGCGGAAGCGGTGGCGGAAGCGGTCGGGGCGGCGGCGGCCACGCCGGCACGGTCGTCCGGCGCGGGACCAGCCGAGTTGGCCATGGCCATGGCGAGGCTGAGGGTGCCGGGCGAGGCGAAGGCGGCGCCGGCGGCCAGGAGAAAAAGCGGGAGCAGACGGGTTTTCATCGCTTCATGTTGGCGACGTTCTGCAGCATCTCGTCGGACGTCTGGACCGACTTGGAGTTAATCTCGTACGCGCGCTGCGCGATGATCAGGTTCACCATCTCCTCGACGATGTTGACGTTCGAGTTCTCGATGTAGCCCTGGATCGTCTGGCCGAAGCCCTGTTCGCCGGGCTTGCCCAGCTCGGGCGTGCCGCTCGCGGCGGTCTCGGCATAGAGGTTGCCGCCGAGACTCTGCAGGCCTGCGGGATTGGCGAAACGCGCGAGGCTGAGAGAAAAAGTCTGGTTGCCGTTCGGCGTCTGCAGCGTGACGTCGCCCGTCTGCGAAATCGTGATCGCGGTGGTCCCGGCCGGGACGGGCTGGAAGCCGCTGAGCACCGGAAGACCGTCAACGGTCACGACCTGACCCTGGGCGTTCAGCTTGAACGAGCCGTCACGGGTGTACGCCCGCGTGCCATCGGGCCGCTGAATCTCGTAGAATCCGTCGCCCTGGATCGCGACGTCGAGATTTTCGCCGGTATTGGTGAGCTGGCCCTGGGTGAAGACCTTCGACGTGGCGGCGACGCGGGCGCCGTTGCCGACCTCGACGCCGGTCGGCACGAGGTTGCCGCCGCCGGAATCGGTGCCGGAGGCGCGCGGGTTCTGATACAGCAGGTCCTGGAACTCGATCTTGCTCCGCTTGAAGCCCGGCGTGTTCACGTTCGCGAGGTTGTTCGCGATCGTGTTCAGATTCAGCTGCTGCGCCTCCATGCCGGTCGCAGCGGAGTAGAGCGATAGGTTCATGCGCGGAGGAGTTGCGTGCCCGGAGCGGGGAGCGGAGAGCCCGACTGCCGCGGCGCCGTGCTCCCAGCCCTGGACGCTGGTTTGGGAAATGGGGCCGGCCCGCCCCCATTGCGGGCTCGGCCATGCAGTCGTGATTGCGGTTGTCTGTCTGGGGAATTCATGGAAAACGCCGGGCCCGGGTGCTTACCCAAGGGCATCGAGGGTTTTCTGCATCTGATCATCCGTCGTCGTGATGATCTTCTGGTTGGCTTCGTAGGCGCGGGAAATGACGACCAGGTCGACCATTTCCCGGAGCGGGCTGACGTTGCTGCTCTCCAGGTATCCCTGGAGCAGCCGCGGGTTCGTCACCGGTTCCGGCTGCTCGCCGCCCGTCGGAATAAAGTAGCCACCGGCCGTCGGCACAAGCGCGGCATTGTTCGCGAACTTCTGGACCGAGAGCTTGCCGAGCGAAACGTCGCCCTGGAAGAGCGTGCCGTCGGGATTGATCGAAAGGGGCTGGCCGTTCGGCAGGAGTGTGATCGGCTGGCCCGACTGACTGAGCACCTCGCCGCCGCTTCCCGTCACGATCGTGCGATCGTTGCGCATCATGAACTGGCCGTTGCGCGTGTAGGCCTTGGAGCCATCCGGCATCTGAACCTCGAAGAAACCGTCACCCTGAATCGCGACGTCGAGATCGCGACGGGTGGGTTCCGTCTG
This sequence comes from Opitutaceae bacterium, assembly GCA_035545515.1. Lineage (GTDB taxonomy): Bacteria > Verrucomicrobiota > Verrucomicrobiia > Opitutales > Opitutaceae > ER46. The sequence goes on along the minus strand of DASZYH010000128.1, from coordinate 14,809 downwards.
GCCATTGCCAAAGTCGATGCCCGTCGAAACTTTCGGGAACAGCGAATCGATCGCCGTCGCGTCGTCCTTGCCCCCACCGCCCGGTTTGACGTTGATCTCGCCGGCCGACACCGTCGAAAAATCCACCGTCCGTTTCCGATAGCCCGTGATCTGGCTGGAGGTGATGTTTTGGGCAACGGCGTCCTGCCAACGCTCAAGCGCGCTAAGAGCGGATGCGCTTTGGTAGATGCCGATGTTCATGGGCGGGCGTCCTAAGCGAGGCCTGTGCCGCGCACCCCATCCATCGCGCAAGTATCTATTTTTTAGAGTATTAAAGTTTTCAAATCCGCCGGGTAGAAACTGCCATTGCCCCAGTGGCGGCCACCGGATCGCCCACCGGCAGGTTTTGCCCAGGCTGGTCGGAAGACGTGCCGCTTCAGATTCCGCCCTGAGGGGAGAACCCGAGCGGCGCCCCATGGCGCGGACCCTCGATCGGGCTATGCTCGGACATGACCAACGGACTTGCGCTGGAAGCGGACCGGGTGAGGGCCAACACCTCGCCGGCGGTAAACCGGGAAATCGATGCGAAAACCCTCTCCAACATCCGCCGGTATGCCTCGCAGCCGCGGGCGGCCGTCGAGCGACGGATCAGCGAGTTGAACCGCGAATGGGACATCGAGCGGGTGCTCGAGGCCAATGCCGGCGTCCTGGCGGCGGTCGGCGCGGTGCTCGGCGCATCCGTCAGCCGCAAATGGCTGGTGCTGACCGGCACCGTCCTGGCTTTTCTCCTGCTCCACGCCACCGAAGGCTGGTGCCCTCCCGTTCCCCTCCTGCGGCGAATGGGAATCCGCACCCGCAGCGAAATCGACCGCGAGAAACGCGCGCTGAAATACATGCGCGGCGACTTCGGCAACCATTCGGATCCACCCCGTGAGGTGCGCCGACTCGGGGCGCTGGTGGGTTGAGCCGGCGCAGCGCCGGAGGACCGCGTCAACTCCCCGCGTTGTAGAGGCAGTCGATCTCCACCCGCTCGCCGCAAACACAGGTGACGATCAGGCGGACAACCTTGTCGCCCTCCTTCACGACCTCGACGTGGGCGCTCGAAGCGCCCGGCGTGACGACCGAGAGCGGCGCGTGCGGCGAGAGCGGACGGGCGGAGGTGACACCGGCCGCGTGCGGTGGCGGACGGAGGGGCTGGGTATTGAGGGTCTTTTTTCCCTGAAGGAAAGATTTCATGAAGCGGGTTGGTGGGCCGGTTCGGTACCCGGCAGCCGGTCGAGCTTGTTCTCGGGCACTTTGTCCGCGGCCAGGCTCAGACTGAGAGAGATGCGTTCATTGGCCTCCGCGTCGGGCGGAATGCCGGGGATGGGCCGGGTGTCGCCATAGCCGGAGACCCGGTCAATCTGACCGGCATCGACCGCGTAATGGACGAGCGCCCGCCGGGCCTCGAGCGCGCGGTCCGCGGAAAGATCCCAGGTGGTGTACTTTTCGCCCTTCAGCGGCAGGTGCGAGCGGGTGTGACCATCGATGATCACGCGGAAACGATGATGGTCGATGACCCATGCGAGGTTCTGCATCACGAAGTTCCCCCACTCCGTCAGTTTCGCCGTGTCCCCCACGAAGACCGGTTTCTTCGACCGGTTGAAAATCGTGACGCGGAGGCCATCGGCCGTGACTTCGATGTTGATCGGCTTTTCGGCGAGATCCTCCTGGAGGTGCAGCAGCCGGAAGAAATCCGCCGCCACGCTGTTCAACATCGTGAGCTTCACCGCCTGCTGGTTGTCCTTGTCCTTCCCCTCCCCCTTCTCGGAGCCCGTGGAGGGCGACGACCGCCGATTGTTGAATGGAAGGACGCCGGACGTGGCGTCGGCTGCCGCCGCCAGGAACGGATTTTTGAAGTACTGCGACGTGGCGATGACGATCTTCGGGTCCTGCGCGGAAATCCAAAGCACCATGAAGAGCGCCATCATCGCCGTGACGAAGTCGGCGTAGGCCACCTTCCATGCTCCTCCATGATGCGCCTCCTTCTTGGCCATGGGAGGGGTTATCGGGACTCGCCGAAGCGAGTGACAACAATGGGTCGGGCGGCGAGCGCCGCGGCTGTCGTCCAGGCGCGGAGCGGAGTCCGCGCCCTACCCCCAACCGAATTTGGCGACACCCATGCGCTCATTTCGCGTGCGAGAGCGCCTTCAGGGCGGCTTCGAGTTCCGCCGCGTTCGGCTGGACATTGCTGTCGAGCGAACGACGGGCAACCTCCACCGCCGTCATCGGCGCGAGGCCCTTGGCGAAACCGGCCACCGCCTGCATGATGCAGCGGAGGCACTGCTCGTCCGCGGCGTTGTTGAACTTGACGCGATTGGCGACCGGATTGACGAGGCCGTAGGCCACGAACACGCCGAGTAGCGTTCCGGTGAGCGCGCCGGCCACGTGCTCGCCGACCTTCTCGGGACCGTCGGAAATCGACTTCATCGTGTTGATGATGCCGAGCACCGCCGCGACGATGCCGATGCCCGGCAGCGAGTCGCCGACGAGCTGGAGAATGTGGACGGGATGGTCCGCCTCGTTCGATTTCGATTCCAGCTCGGCCACCATGAGGCTCTCGAGCTGGTCGGGCTTGATCTTGCCGTCGATGACGGGCTTGAGGCCGTTGCAGAGAAATTCCAGGCGCTCCGGATGATTCAGAATCGCCGGGTAACGTTTGAAGATCGAGCTGCGGTCCGGCTCCATCACGTGCTCCTCGAGCGCGATCAGGCCATTGCGGCGTCCGACCATGAAGATCTCGTAGAGCAACTTGAGCATCTCCGTGAACTCCTCGCGGCCGGTGTGACTGCCGAAAACCGTACCCTTGAGCTTCTCGACGATGCTCTTCAGCACGTGACCCGGGCTGGCGATGATGAGGACGCCGAGCGCGATGCCCAGGATGGTGACAAACTCGCCGTACGCCTCGATGAGGACGAGGGGATGGCCGCCGCCCAGCATGAATCCGCCGATGGCGGAAACAAACACGACGACCGCTCCGAGAAGGATGAGCATTGGGATGAGGCGGGGCGGAGACGCTGATGATCAGCGATTCCGGGCGCGCTGGAGCCAGCCGCGCAGGCCAAGGATGGTCTGGGCGTGAATCTGGCAGATGCGCGACTCCGTCAGACCGAAAACCGCGGCGATTTCGGCCAGGCGCATGTTCTCGAAGTAATACATGGCGAGGATCTTCTTCGGTATATCGGGCAACTCGGTGATTCTTTGAGTGAGAAGTTGGAGGAGCTCGGCCTTCTCCATGTTGTCCCGGCCGGTCTTGTCGGCGTCATCCGCCAGGAGCTCGTGGAGGGAGGCTCCATCGCCTTCCTCGCCCTCGGTATTCTGGTCGATCGCGATGAAGGTCACGGGTTTGGCCTCCTCGACCCATTTCTGATACTCCTTGTCGCTCAGCCCAAGGGAGGCGCAGACCTCGGCGTCGGTGGCGGCGCGGCCGAGCTTCTGTTCCACGTCGTTGATCGCGTTCTTGAGCTTCCGGGAACGGGCGCGGGCGCGGCGGGGGCACCAGTCCATCCGCCGGAGCTCGTCCAGGATCGCCCCACGGATCCGCATGGCGGCGTAACTGGCGAACGTGCTGCCCTGCTCCGGATCGAACTTCCGGACGGCGGCGATGAGGCCCGTGACGCCGACGCTGTACAAGTCGTCGGCGTCGACGTGGGCGGGAATGTTGAGCTTAATCCGGTCCACGACGTTGCGAACCAGCGGAAGATAGCGCGCGATCAAATCCTTTTCGTCGACGGCGCTCGGCGAGACTCCCTGGTAAGCCCGCCACGCGGCTGCGGCGGGTGTAGCATCCGTGCTATCGGGGTTCGACGAAGCGGTTGAGTTCATGGTCAGGAGGGGGGGCAGAAATTACTTGGACTTCGCGGCGGCATTGGCGGCGGCGGTGGCGGCAGCGGCGGTCTGGCGGGCAACCACGGTCTCGCGGATGCCGCGAACGAGGACGGTCCAGAACCAGCGAAACAGCAGCGCGCCGATGAGGCATCCCACCGCGCCGTCGAAAAGGATGCGGTCGGGTTCGTGTCCGGCCCAGAAGCTGGCGAGGGCGGTGAGGCAGAACCCGGCAAAGCCGCCGGAAAGAAAGATGAATTTCATGTGGGAAATCAGGCGTCGTGGTCAGCGGATTCGTCCGGAAGCGTGCGACGGACGATGGCGCCCGGGACATCCTCCTCGCAGTCGCCCGTCAGGGACGGGCCGACGGCGAGGAAGAGCGGCTCCACCTCAACATCGAAAAGGTAGTCCCACAGCTTGCCCCACTGCGGCACCTCATCGAGGTGCGTGAACACGAGGTGGGTGGCGCCGAGGTCGCGTCCGGCCGCATAGGCGTTGCGCATCGAGGCGCGATCATAGGCGCCGTTGAGGACGAGGACGCGCTCGGTGATCTCCTCCCGGTCGAGGAATTCCGCGATGGCGGAATTATCACCGGGACGTCGGGCCGAAATGCCGGGCAGGTCGAAATAGACAAACCCGCCCGGCACCGCGGGCCGTGTCTCACACGGAAAATGAGCGAGCGGGACGCCGAGCGCCTCGCTGAAAACGGGGAGCGGCCCGAGGGAATTCGGGCGGTCGAACTCGACGCTGACGACGTGGCCGAGCCGGCCGCGGCGGAACACTTCCTGGGCGATCCACTTGCAGAGCGCGGTCGTCCGCCCGACGCCGGCGGCGCCGAGGAAGGCGGCGCGCGAGATGGGGGCGCGCTGCGGGCGCAGGTCGGCCTGCTGGCGCAGCAGCCGGGATGTTTCCGCCAGGGCGCGATGCAGCGGGAGCGCATTCAGCTCGTCCCACTTCGGGCCGGACTGGAGCCGGGTCAGGGCGGTTTCCGTCAGGCCCGAGCGCCGGAGCAGGCCGCTGAGACCGAGCGGCGGCGGATTCCGCACGTCGCGGGGCCGGATCGGCATCCGGGGCGAGCGTTCGACGGACCGAAGATCGGCGGCCGAAGGGACGTCGGCCTCGGCAGGCGGATCCGCGGGCTCCGACGAGACGACGCGCAGCACCGGGGTTTCCGGCTGCGCCGGAGCCGACGGAGAGTCGACCTGCGCCACCACCTCGAGGCGCGGCGCGCTGAAGAATCGCTTCAAGCCGGTGGCCTCGATGGACCGCACCGACAACACCCGCGCCGCCGGACCCAGGCGTTCACGGATCAGCGCGACCGCCTCTTCGGCGGATTTGACCGTGAACTTGTAGGCGCCGGGCGCGAGCGTTGGACGGGAGGAGGCCATGGCTCAGAAGCGGGAGGCGGGACGGGAAAAGTCGTCGGAGAAGCAGAGGACGCCGCGCTCCGTGCGGGACCGGCGGGCATTGGTCCGGCGCACGCGGGCCACCCGCGAGCCGGCGAAACCGCCGCGCACCGCGGGCCCGAGCCGGACGTACACGGGGGTGACCTTCCGAACCTCGATCACGAGGCCGGAATCGGTGGTGACATACGTGGAGGTGACGACGTTGTGCATGGGTCAGGCGGCGGCCTTGAGGGGGACTTCGGCGCGAGGCAGGTGGGCGGGAGGGGTGATGATCCCGGCGTTCTCGATCTCGGTGCTGGCCGGCAGCTCCTGGTAAGCGAGGACCGCGAGGCGCGGGAACGAGGACTCGAAGAAACGCTTCACCGGCAGGCGGATTTCCGTCGAAACCACCAGCACCGGCGAGTGGCCGGCCTGGATGAGCTCGTTGGTCCGCCGGTTGATCTCGTCGAGCAGGTGGCGGCCCGTCGCGGGATCGAGGGCGAGGCCCACGTCGGTCGGCGTCCGGTGCACCTTCTGCGAGAGCCACTGCTCGAGGCGCGGATCGAGGGTCACCGCGCGGATGACGCCGGGGCGCGACTCGTATTCGGGGACAAAGTAGAGGCCGAGCCGGCGGCGGACGAGTTCGCTGAGATCGTCCGGGTTCTTCGAGAGCGACGCGAAATCCGCGATGCCCTCGAGAATCAGCGGCTGGTTGAGAATCGGAATATTCTCCCGGAGGAGGTTCTGGAGCACCCGCTGGATGATGCCGAGGCTCACGAGGTCGGGCAGCAGTTCCGCGATCAGCGCCGGCTGGGACTGCTTGAGGTGATCGACAAGCTGCTGCACCTCCTGGCGGCCGAGCAGATGGTGGGCGCTGGACTTGAGCGTTTCGGAAAGATGCGTGATCAGGACCGAGGCCGGGTCGACCACGGTGAAGCCGTTGAGCTCGGCGGTCTTCTTCTCCGCCTCGTCGATCCACGTGGCGTCCAGGTTGAAGACGGGCTCCCGGGTCGGCACGCCCTTGAGCCGGACCTTCGAACCGGCGACGTTCATGGCGAGCCAGCGGCCCGGCATGAGCTGCCCGCGGGCAACCGGTTTTCCGCGCAGCAGGAAGCGATAGTCGTTTGGCCCGAGCTCGAGATTGTCGCGGACCGAAATCGGCGGCACGACGATGCCCTTCTCGCGGGCCAGGGTCTTGCGGACGCCCGTGACGCGGCCGAGCAGTTCGCCGCCATGCTTGGCATCGGCCAGCGAAAGCAGGCCGTAGCCGATCTCGATGGCGAACACGTCGACCTCGATGAGCTTGCGGACATCCTCCGGCACGCCGGTATGCGACGTTGCAGCCGGAGCGGCGGCGGCGGCCGCAGCATCGCCCTTGGCGCCCTTGCCGGCGCCCTTGGCGGGCGTGGCCGAGGCCTCGGACGCGGTCCCGTGCAGCACCTCCTGTTCGCGCAGCACCTTGGCGATGATGGCGGCGACGCCGGCGAGCGTGAAAAACGGCAGCATCGGCATGCCCGGCATGAGGCCGAAGCACGCGAGCATCCCGGATGCGATCTTGAGCGCGCGCGGGTAGCGGATGAGCTGGCCGGCGAGCTGGACGCCGAGGTTGGTGTTCTCCGAGGCGCGGGTGACGAGGATGCCGGCGCCGACCGACAGGATCAGGGCCGGAATCTGCGAAACGAGGCCGTCACCGATCGAGAGCAGCGTGAATTTCTGGAGCGCCTCGTTGAGCGAGAGCCCCATCTGGAGGACGCCGATGACAAAGCCGCCGATGACGTTGACGAGCGTGATGATGATGCCGGCGATCGCATCGCCGCGGACGAACTTCGAGGCACCGTCCATCGCGCCATAGAAATCGGCCTCCTTCTGCACCTTCAGGCGGCGGGAGGTGGCGACGACCTCGTCGATGATGCCGGCGTTCAACTCGGCATCGATCGCCATCTGCTTGCCGGGCATGGCGTCGAGGGTGAACCGCGCGCTCACCTCGGCGATACGGCCGGCGCCCTTGGTGATGACGACGAAATTGATGACGACGAGGATCAGGAACACCACCGCGCCGACGATGTAGTTGCCCTGGATGACGAAGTGGCCGAACGAATCGATGATGTGCCCCGCGTATCCCTTCGTGAGGATCTGGCGCGTCGAGCTGATGTTCAGCGCCAGCCGGAAGAGGGTCAGGGCCAGCAGCAGGGTCGGGAAACTGGAAAACTCCGGCGGATCCTTGACGTAGATGATTGCCAGCAGGACGAGCAGCGACAGGCCGATGTTCAACGCCAGGAACAGGTCCAGCATGATCGGCGGGACCGGCATGATCAGGAGCAGGACCGTCAGGAACAGGCCGCCCGTGAAGATCAGGTCGGCGCGCTTCATCAGCGCGTTGAAGGAGCTCGTGGCCATGGCTTAGGCGGCCTCCTCCATGCGCCGCACCTTGAGACGGTGGAAATAGTAGCGGTGCGTGCGGTAGACGACCGCGAGGATTTCGGCGACCGCCTGGTACAACTCGGACGGAATCGTCTCCCCCACCTTGCCCATCGCGAAGAGCAGACGGGCGACCGGCTTGTTCTCGACCATCGGCACGCCGTTCTCGGCCGCGAGGGCCTTGATGCGCTGGGCGAAGCGGTTCTCGCCCTTGGCGAGGACGACCGGCGCCTTGTCCTTGCCCCGCTCGTATTTCAGGGCGACGGCGAAGTGCGTCGGATTGGTCACCACGACATCGGCCGTCTTCACGGCGGAAAGCATCTGCTTCTGCAGGAGGCGGCGGGCCATGCGGCGCATCGCGCCCTTCACGGCCGGATCGCCTTCGGACTGCCGGCGCTCCTCCTTGACCTCCTCGCGCGACATCATCAGCTCGCGGCCGGTCTTGAACTTCTCGTACGCGTAGCTGACCGCCGCGACCACCCCGAGCGCGAGGACCAGCCGCGTGAGGAAGAGGACCGTGGCGTGGCTGAGGAACTGTCCGAGATAACCCACCTCCACCGGCGCGGTGAAGAGCGGATCGAAGATCAGGCCGCGCGCGCCCAGCCACAGCGCCGTGCCGATTGCCGCCAGCTTCATCAGATCGATGCCGGCGCGCACAAAGGCGGACTTGTTGAAGATCCGGGAGAAATTCGCGACGACGTTGAGTTGCTCGAGCTTGAACGTCGCGGCCTTCGGCGTGAGGCGGAAGCCGCTCTGCACCCCGGCCGTGAAAAGGGTCGCACCCGCGATCGCGAGCAGCACGGGAGTCAGCGCGCGGCCGACGACGAGCAGCAATTCGCCCAGCTGCACGACGGCGGTATTGCGTTGGACGGGCGTCACCGCCAGCCGGCTGAAAATCGCGATGGCGTAATCCGCCACGTCGCGGGACGTGGTCTGGACCGTGAGCGAGAACACCCCGAGGACCGCGGCGACCGGGAAGAGGAGCGAAAGCTCGGCGGACCGCGCGAACTGCCCGCGATCATGCGCCTCGCTCAGGTGCTTGTCGGTCGGTTGCTCGGTTTTTTGGTCCTGGTCTTCAGCCATGGGGAGGCGCCGGGCGATTTAGCAACGCCGGTGCCAAGCACCCAGATGGCCACCTTAGCATTTATCCATAAAACACTTGCAGTGTTCTACTGTCGCAAAAATAGGAATTCGCCCTACATGGCGACAGCCGACGGCAAAAATTGCCGAAGCGGCTTTCCCCGCCCGGTCAGGTGTGGACCAACTGGAGCATCCGCAGCGGCAGGTCTCCGAACTCGACGTAAAGATACCGCGCAATCAGCCCGCCGGCCGTGCTGAGGAGGCCGAGGCCGATCAGGGCACGGGCCGAGAAGCTCACGACGAAAACACTCATCTTCGGCACCGCGCGTCCGAGGACCGAAAAGGCGAGATTGATCAGAAAATTCATCGCCAGAAACGGCGCGGCAATCCGGACGCCGAGTTCGATCAATTCCGCACTGGCGCTCACGAGGGCGAGGCCGGCCCCGGGTTCAAACGCCGCATGCCCGGCCGGGGAAAGTTGAAAACTCCGGGCAAACGCGATCAGCACCGCATGGTGGGCTCCGAAAAGGAAGAAGAGCACCATCGCCATCGTTGTCAGGAGAGCGGCCACGGGCTCCTGCGACGGCTCGGGGGCGCCGAGGCCCGGCGTCGCGGTCAGACCGATTTCCGACGAGGCAATGCGTCCCGCCATCTCGACCGCACCGAACGACATGCGGACGACGAATCCCAGCGCCAGACCGATGACCACCTCCATGGCGGCGGCCCCGATGAGGCCCCACAGGTCGGGCGGAAGCGTTGCCGCCGGCACGATGCCCGCGAGCAAGGTGGCCAGTCCGATGCTGAGCGCGACCTGGATCGTCACCGGAATGGTGCGCCCGGCGATGACCGGGAGTTGCAGGATCAATCCGACCGATCGCAGCAGGATCATCAGCCAGGCGAAAAGGTAGTCGACGCTCACGGAGAAACCTCCCCAGCGGGCGGGAACCCGTTGGCACGGTATCCGGGCGCAGCCTGGCGCCCGCCCCCGGTGACGCAGGCTGGAAATCGGTTCATGCCCTCCGCCCGGCGTCGCCGGCTCAGTGTCCCATCGCTCCCATCCGCGTGATGGTGGTGACCGTGTACTCGGACAGCGCACGCAACAGCCACGGCGTCAGCAGCAGCAGCAGCCCCGCCATCGCCAGCAGCTTGGGAATGAACGTGAGCGTTTGCTCGTTCATGCTCGTGACGGACTGGATCAGGCTCGCGGCCAGTCCGACCACCAGCATGACCCCGAGAAAGGGCGCCACGATGTAGAGCGAGAAAATCACGGTGGACTTGAAAAGGTCGATGGCGACGTCGGGATTCATGCGAGAAGGGAGGTGGCGGGAAGCGGCGGCGGAAACGCGAGGCGGGGGTCAGGTGGCAAAGCTCTGCACCAGCGAGCGGACGACCAGGTGCCAGCCGTCGACCAGCACGAAGAGCAGCAGCTTCAACGGCAGCGAGACGGCGACCGGCGGCATCATCATCATGCCGAGCGCCATCAGCACCGAGGACACCAGGAAATCGATCACGAGGAACGGCAGGAACAGCAGGAATCCCATCTGGAACGCCGTCTGGAGTTCGCTGATGACGAACGCCGGGATGACGACTCGCATCGGCAGGTCGCGGACCGCCGTGGGGCCGAAGCCGCCGAGTTCGAGAAAATATTCGATATCCCGCGTGCGCGTCTGCTTCAGCATGAACTGCTTCAGCGGCACCGTCGCCTTGTCGAGAGCCTCGACCGAGGTGATGTGGCCGTCGAGGTAGGGCCGCAGCGCCTGGGTGTTCACCTGGTCGATGACGGGGCCCATGAGGAAGAAGGTCAAAAACAGCGAGAGCCCGATGATGATCTGGTTCGACGGCGCGCTGGGCGTTCCCAGCGCCGTGCGCAGGAACCCGAGCACGATGACGATCCGGGTGAAGCTCGTCATGAGGAGCACGATCGAGGGTGCGACCGACAGGAGCGTCATGATGATGACGATCTGGAGCGCAACGCTCACCTCCCCCTTTTGACCATTTCCCTCGAGGCCGATGTTCAGCCGCAGCGGGGAGCCCGCGGCGGACTGGGCGGTCGTGCCGGTTGTCACGGCCGTCGCAGCGGGCGCGGTCCCGGGCGCGGGGCCGAACGGAACCACGATGCTGTTCGGGTTGGCATTCGCCGGGGCGGGCGTTTGCGCCCGTGCCGCCGGCGCGAAAAACAGGACCAAGCCGGCGCCGAACGCCGCGAGGGCTGCTTTCCAGCGGCTCATCGCGACTCCTCCCCGCCACGATCGAGCGGCGCGAGCAGGTCGATCCGGCCGGGACAAACCCCGAGCAGGAATTTCCGCCCCTCATACGAGGCGACGACGAGGTACTGGCGGTTGCCCAGCGAGCGGGTTTCGTCGATCGCCAGGGCGTGCGCATTGCGTCCGAGACCGGGAGCGCGCCGGTTTCGCAGGTACATCCAGGCCCCGACCGCCGCGAGGAGGATCGCCACGATCAAGGTGATGGTGTTGGCGACGCTCGCACCGCCACCGGCCGGCGACGCCGGCCGCGAACTGCCGCTGGGGAAAATGATCTTGTTGTCGTCGGCGGCGAGGGCCGCCGTGCCGGCAAGCAACGCCGCCGTCCACGCCAAGCGGACGAGCGCCCCGGCGCAGGCGCGGAACCGCGGCAGAGCCACCGGCGTGCCGCCGGCGGGGCAGGAATCGGCGAACCGCCGGTTCATTGCTTGTGACTGCCGACCAGCTCGGTGACCTTGATGCCGAAGTTGTCCTCGACCACGACGACTTCGCCGTAGGCGACGAGCTTGTCGTTGACGAAAAGACCGACCGGATCGCTGGCGTGCTGCATCAGCTGCACGATGGAACCGGGGGCGAGTTCGAGCACCTCGCGCATCGGGAGAAGCACCGAGCCGAGTTGCACGGTGACCTTCACCTTCACGTCGAGCACGATATCAAGAGACTTTTCGTCCGTCAGGTTTGGCATGGGAGGATTCCTGCGAGTGGATCTTGCGGGTGATTTGAACCGCGACGCGGTCGGTATCGAGACCGACCGTGCCGAGAAACTTGGCGGTGTCGTTCAGGACGATGCGGGTCTCGCCACAGACCTCCGGGCGCATCTCGATGACATCTCCGACCCGAAGGCACGCGACTTCGCGCAACGTGACCTCGAAGGCGTGCCATTCGGCGCGCACCGGCACGGTGATGCCCTCGTATGCGGGGTGCCATTCGGCCCGCTTCACCGTCTGGGTGACCGCGGTGTCCTTCTGCCGGCGGGCCTGCATCCGCTTCACGACCGGCTCGATCGTGTAGTACGGAACGCCGATCTGAATCTGTTCGGAGCAGTCGCCAAAGTTGCACTCGAGCGCCAGGGCCAGCATGACCGCGTCGCGCGGCGAGGTCTGGAGGAAACGCCCGTTGTTCTCGTGGCCGATGATGGCGGGATGCAGTTCCTGCTCCACCTTCCACTGGCCGCACCATTCCTCGAGGAGGATCAGGATCACGTCCTCGATCAGGGCGATCTCGATCTCGGTGAGGTACCGCTCCGCCTTGATCGAGTGCCCGCGGCCGCCGAGCAGCCGGTCGGCGATCGTCAGCGCCAGGCGCGGATTGATGTCGAGAATGCCGACGCCGACCATCGGATCGACCTTGAAGAGGCTGAGGTGGGTCGGATTGGGCAGCGAGTCGGTGAATTTCGAATACGTCACCGTCGTCAGCTTCGCCATCTTCAGCCCGACCTCCATCCGGAGGTAAAGCGAGAGCCGGGCGCTGAGGTACCGGATGAAATCCTCGTGCAGCAGCCGGAGCCGCCGCAGTTCCGCCTCGGAGAGAAACGCCGGATTCCGGAAGTCGTAGGCCTCGACCTTCGGCGGCGTCAGATCACCGGCGCCAAACATCCCGCCACCGCCGCCGCCGCCGCCCTTCAGGGCCTGCGCCTCGGCGGCCTGCTGCGCGAGAATCTTGTCGATCTCGCTCTGGTCGAGAAAGTCGCTCGCGGTTTTTGGGGGTTCGTCGGCCATGGCGATTCGGAGGCTTCGCCTACTGGACGACGAAATCCGAGAAATACACCTGGTCCACGACGCGCTTGTTCAGCGCCTGGTTGTAGGCGTTGACGAGCTTCTCGCGGATGACGTTCTTCGCGCCGGGTTCCTCGAGGTCGCCGAGGGTGAGCGACGACAGGACGTTGAGCGTCGTGTCCATCAGCATCGTCCGGTTGTCCTCGAAGATCTTCTTCACATCGACGTTGCCCTTCGGGTCGCCGAGGACGTGGAAGCTCGTCTTCAGGTAGCGCGTGCCCATGGTGCCCGCCAGGTTCACGACCACATTCGAGAATTCGTAGGTCGACGGTTCCTTCGGCCGGCCGCTCTTGTCGGCGGAGCCGCCGCTCTCGTCGGCGTTCACCGCGGCCAGCGCGGCGGCGGGCGGAAGATTGAGCTTCTTTTCCAGCCGGGGAAGCAGGACGAACTCGACGGTTCCCCACGTCATGGCCGGAGCGATCACGATCGCGGCGATGATGGGGATCCAGGCCCGGAGGCCGCCGGAAGCCGCGGGTGCGGCCGCGACCGGTGCGGGCTCGGGCGGAGGCGCCGACTTTTCGCCCCGGGCGGCCGCCGCGGGTGCGGCCGGGGAGGCGTCGGTTTTGGCAGCGGAAGGAGGAGGCATCGGCGCGGGGAGAATTTGCGATCAGGAGGCCGGACGCGCGGGCGCGGTCGGATCAGGAACGCTTCAGGTTGACGATTTCGTCGAGCACGCTGTCGGAGACCGTGATCAAACGTGACGCCGCCTGGAAGCTGCGCTGCGCGGTGATCAGATCCGAAAACTGCTCCGTGAGGTCGACATTCGAGAGTTCCAGTTCGCCCGACTCGATCTTGCCGAGGCCGGTCGATCCGGGAACGCCGAGGTTCGTGGCCACGGTCGCGCCAGTCGCCCCGAAATCATACATGTTCTGGCCGACCTTCATCAGCTTCGACTCGTCGGCAATGCTCATCAGGCCGACCTGCTGCGTCGAGGTCGCCGTGCCGTCCGAGGCGAAGGCCGTCACCGCGCCATCCGATCCGATGCTGACGGACGCGAGCTGGGTGTAGGGGACGGTCGCACCGCCCGCATCCTTGCCGGACACGACGATCTTGGCGCCGGTGGAATCGAGAACCGCCATGTTTTGCGAATTGAGCAGGTCGCCGTTCGTGTCGAAATGGAAAGAACCGTCGCGCGAGACGTAGTTGGCGCCCGACGCATCCTGGACGAGGAAGTAGCCGTTGCCGGAGATCGCGAGGTCGGTCGACTTGCCGGTGCTGGAAAGCGAACCCTGCGTGTAATTCGTGTTGATGCCGGCGATCTGGACGCCGGTTCCCACCTGCACGGCCCCGTCGGTCGTGGACGCCGCTTGGAGCGTGTTGCTGAAGGTGTCGGCGAAATTCGTCGAGGATCCCTTGTAGGCCGTGGTGTTGACGTTCGCGATGTTGTTGCCGATGACTTCGAGGCTCTTGCTGAACGTCTTCAGGGCGCTGACGCCTGACGTGAGGGTGCCGAGGAGTGACATGTGATGTGCGGGTTAGGTTTTTAAGGGGTCGTGGTCGTCGTCGGCGTGGTGGTCGACGGATTGGTCGCGATCGCGCCGGGCTGCACGCTCAGGACCGCGGTGAGCGGGTAGCCCGTGCCATTGACCATCAACTGCGGCGCGGAGCCGGAAAGATCGACCTCGGTGACGTCGCCGGTGTCGGTCGTGCCGTTGCCGGTGTCGACCGTGACCCGATGCCCGAGGTAGGAGTTCGCCGTCGCCTGCTGCTGATTGCTCAGGAGCGAAGTGATATTCTTGCTCATGTCGCTCGTCTGCTGGAGCGACGTGAACTGCGCCATCTGCGAGATGAACGACGTGTCGTCCATCGGCTTCAACGGATCCTGCGACTGGAACTGTTGGGCCAGCAGCTTGAGAAAATCGTCCTCTCCGAGGGCTTGCTGGGGGAGCGTGGCCGTCGTGGCCGACGTGGTGGAGTTGGTGGGATCCGAGGAACCCGAGGAGACACCGGAGACGGTCGACATGGGATTAAGCGAGCGTATGGAGGTGAACGGAGCCGCCGGAGACGGTCCGCACGTGTTGAACGGCCGACGCGGAGCCCGCGGCGG
>DASZYH010000127.1:0-8253 GCA_035545515.1 Opitutaceae bacterium | reverse complement strand
GCTACCGCTCCGCCGACCGGCCCGACGACCGCTCGCGCGACCGCCGCCGTTACCTCTCGCATGACCGCCCGGGTGACCGGCCTCAAAACCACTCGGATTGCCGCTCCGGCTGCCGCCCGCGATGTCACTCCCGCCCCCTTTCGCGATGTCATTCGGATCGCCGCTCCGGATGGCACTGGCGATGTCACTGACGGCGCCGACCGCGATCTTAGTGGGCTTACCCGTCCCGATACGACTCGCGTTAACGCTCCGGTTGCCGATCGCGATGTCACTGCGGCTGCCACTCGCACAACCGCTGACACGACCGCTTCCGATACCACTCGCATGACCACTCGAACGATCGCCCCGATACCGCTCCCGCTGTCGCTCACGTTACCGCTCAGGATGTCACAGGCGATGTCACTCCCACCGCCATCGCCGATGTCGCTCGGATTACCGCTCACAATGCCGCCGTGATTACCGACCCGATTACCACTCCGATGACCGTACCAATGCCGCCGCCGTTGCCGGCCGGCTGACCGGTGCCATGAGCGCTCTCGCGACCGCTGATGTTACCGCGTCCAATACCGCTCGCAGGCCCGAACGTCCGGCCCCGATACCGCCACCGATACCGCCCGAACGACCGGCTCCGATACCGCTGCCGATACCGCTCGAGTCGCCGCTCGCGAGCTCACTGGCAATGTCACTCGGATGCCATTCGCGATGTCACTGGGATTACCGGTCGGACTACCGCTCTAATGACCGCTGCCATTACCGGTCCCGCTACCACTGCGAATACCGTTCCGAATACCGCTCCCATGACCGCTTTGAATACCGTCGGCGTGACCGCTCAGGATATCGCTCGCGAGACCGCTGAGGAAACCGGTCGCGTGACCGCCGGAATACCGATGCCAATACCGACCCAATGACCGCTCCCGTCACCACCAGCGCTACCTTTCGTTAAACTCACCGACTACCGCCGGCGAGGGCAATTCCGACGGGGTCACGACTGTACTATTGACAGAAGTATCCTCGACGGCGGAGTGCTGGGTACCGATTGCGGGTGGAGCCGGTGGCGAACGCCACCACGGCTTTTAGCTGGGCTTGTCAAGAGTACAGTCGTGACCCCCTTGGAATTAACTCACTTTCGCGGAGCCGTCGCACGTCGGTTTGCCCAACCTAGCGCGATCTTGCGCAAAACTGAAACCCCGCGGTCAATTTTCCATCGCCGCCGTGTATTCGCCCCGGCGCGCGGCGCGATTGCACCTCGCGCGATGAGAAAGCGCACGCTGCGCCGCCGCGACGTTCGCCGGGTTACCGTGCCAGATCTCCAGGGCGGGCTGCTGGATCGCGCGCGCAAAGGAGAACGCCAGCGCCCACGGCATCCGTCCCTTGAACGTGAGATTCATGGCATTCAATCGCGCGGAGGCTTGTTCGCTGGACTGACCACCGGACAGGAACGCGATCGCCGGAACGGCGGCCGGGACGGCGCGCAAGAGGCAACCCACCGTGGCGGCGGCGACCTCGTCCACGCTCCGCTGCTGCGGACACTTCAGTCCGGCAACCACCATGTTGGGTTTCAGGATCGTGCCTTCCAGCAGCACCTGCTGGGAATTCAGTTGGTGGAAGACCACGCGCAACACGTCTTCCGTGACCTCGCGGCATCGTTCGAGCGGGTGGGCGCCATCCATCAACACTTCCGGCTCGACGATCGGCACCAGGCCGGCCTCCTGGCACAAAGCGGCGTAGCGGGCCAGCGCGTGGGCATTGGCCTCGATGCCGGCCCGACTCGGAAGGGCGGCGTCAATGGCGATCACCGCGCGCCACTTCGCAAACCGCGCGCCCAGCCTGGCATATTCCACCAGACGCTCACGCA
The DNA here is from genome assembly GCA_035545515.1 of Opitutaceae bacterium. Taxonomy (GTDB): domain Bacteria; phylum Verrucomicrobiota; class Verrucomicrobiia; order Opitutales; family Opitutaceae; genus ER46. The sequence goes on along the minus strand of DASZYH010000127.1, from coordinate 6,398 downwards.
GTCCGTCCAACCCCTCGGTGATCTTTTCTCCCGGATGCAGGGCCAGCGGTTTGGCCCCGGCATCCACCTTGATGCCGGGAATGATTCCCGTCGTGGCGAGGATGTCCACGAAGGGCCTGCCGTCCTTCGTCTTCTGGCGGATCGTCTCGTCGTAGAGGATGGCGCCGCCAATCGACTCGGAGAGGCCCGGGGTGGTCACGATCATTTCCCGGTAAGCGCGGCGGGCTTCCTCGGTCTGCGGAATCCCCAGCTGCGCGAAGCGCCGGTGGCAGGTGGGGTTGCTCTCGTCCATCGCGAGCAGCCCTTTGTCGTCGGCGAACAGCGCGGCCGCCGTGGTGATCAGGGTTGGTGGGTTCATTGGGCGCCTCTCCATTTCCAATTTCGAATTTCCGGCAGATCCTGGCCATGCCGGCAGATATACTGCCGGTGCTCGACGAGCTTGTCCTTGAGTTGCTGCTTCAGGTACACGCCCTTGCCGCCGGTCTGCGGGAGTCGGTCGAGGGTGTCCATGACCAGGTGAAAGCGATCCAGTTCGTTCAACACCGTCATGTCGAAGGGGGTCGTGATCGTCCCCTCCTCCTTGTAACCGCGGACGTGGATGTTGCGGTGATTATTCCGGCGATAGGTGAGCCGGTGGATCAGCCACGGGTAGGCATGGAAGGCGAAGATGACGTGCTTGTCCTTGGTGAAGAGCTCGTCGAATTCGATGTCGCTCAACCCATGCGGATGTTCGCTTTGCGGCTGGAGTTTCATGAGGTCGACCACGTTGACCACGCGAATCTTCAGCTCGGGCAGGTGCTCGCGCAGGATCGAAACCGCCGCGAGCGTCTCCAGCGTCGGCACGTCGCCGCAGCAGGCCATGACCACGTCGGGCGCCGCGCCCTGGTCGTTGCTGGCCCACTGCCAGATCCCGATCCCCTCGGCGCAATGTTTCACGGCGGCGTCCATCGTCAGCCATTGCGGCGCCGGATGCTTGCCCGCGATGACGACGTTGACGTAGTGGCGGCTGCGGAGGCAGTGGTCCATCACGGACAGCAGGCAATTGGCGTCCGGCGGAAGGTAAACCCGCACGACCTCCGCTTTCTTGTTCACGACATGGTCGATGAATCCAGGATCCTGATGCGTGAACCCGTTGTGGTCCTGCCGCCAGACGTGGGAGGCCAGCAGGTAGTTCAACGACGCGATCTTCCGCCGCCACGGGAGATGCGAGGTGATCTTCAGCCACTTGGCGTGCTGGTTGAACATCGAGTCGACGATGTGGATGAAGGCCTCGTAGCAATTGAAGAGCCCGTGCCGACCCGTGAGCAGGTAGCCCTCGAGCCAGCCTTCGCACTGATGCTCGCTCAGCATCTCCATCACGCGGCCGGTCGGGGCGAGAAACTCGTCGTTGGGCAGCGTCGCGGCGTCCCACTGCCGGCTGGTCGTCTCGAACAGCGCTTCGAGCCCGTTCGACAGGGTCTCGTCGGGACCGAACACCCGGAAATTTCTCTGCGGCTGGTTCATTTTGGCCACGTCGCGCAAGAACGGCCCGAGCACGTGCGTGTCGCCGATCCCCGGCGCGCCTGGCGTCGGCACCGCCGCCGCATAGTCGCGGAAATCGGGCATCCGGAGGTCGCGGAGCAGCATTCCGCCGTTCGCGTGCGGATTGGCACCCATGCGCCGGTTGCCCTTCGGCGCGAGTTCCGCGAGTTCCGGTTTCAAGGCGCCCTGTTCATCGAAGAGTTCCTCCGGACGGTAACTCCGCAACCAGTCATCGAGCAGCTTGAGGTGCTCGGGATGCGTGGCCGGATCCGAGAGCGGCACCTGGTGCGCATGAAAGGTGCCTTCGATCTGCACGCCATCGACGACCTTGGGACCAGTCCAGCCCTTGGGTGAATTCAGCACGATCATCGGCCAGCGCGGGCGCGTGAGATCGCCGAGGACGCGGGCGGTGTGCTGGATCTTTTTGATCTGTTCCACCGCGGTATCCAGGGCCGCGGCCATCGCTTCATGCATCAGCGCGGGTTCGTGGCCTTCGACAAAGATCGGCGTCCATCCATAGCCGCGGAACAGTTGCTCGAGTTCTTCGCGGGAGATGCGGGCGAGGATGGTCGGGTTCGCGATCTTGTAACCGTTGAGATGCAGGATCGGCAGCACCGCGCCGTCCGTCGCGGGATGGAGAAACTTGTTGGAGTGCCAGGCGGTGGCCAGCGGCCCCGTCTCGGCCTCGCCGTCGCCGACCACGCACGCGACGATCAACTCGGGATTGTCGAAGACGGCGCCAAAGGAATGGCTGAGGGAATAGCCCAGCTCGCCGCCTTCATGGATCGACCCGGGCGTCTCCGGCGACGCGTGGCTGGGAATGCCTCCGGGAAACGAGAACTGGATGAAGAGCCGGCGCAGCCCGGCTTCGTCCTGGCTGATGTCGGGATAGATTTCGCTGTAGGTGCCCTCCAGATACGTGTTGGCCACCACCGCGGGGCCGCCGTGGCCGGGGCCGGACACGTAGATCATGTCGAGATCGTACTGCTTGATGACCCGATTGAGGTGCGCGTAGATGAAGTTCTGCCCCGGAGTCGTGCCCCAGTGTCCGAGCAGCATGTGCTTCACGTCCGTGAGCGCCAGCGGCCGCCTCAGCAGCGGGTTGTCGTAGAGATAAATCTGCCCAACGGAGAGATAGTTGGCGGCACGCCAGTAGGCGTCGATCTGCTGGAGCAATTCCGGTGTGAGGGTGGCGTTGTTCATAGGTCAGGATTTCCCGAGTCCGAGCACTCGGAGGACCGCGGTTGCGATCATGATTTCTTCGTCGGTGCGGATCACCCGCACCGATACCGGACTGTCGTCGGAGGAAATGACCGCGGCGCCGGCGCGGTTGCGGCTCTCGTCCAGCCTGACCCCCAGCCAGCCCAGGCCCCGGCAGATCCGCGCCCGGACCTCCGGACCATTTTCTCCGATTCCGCCCGAGAAAACCAGGACGTCCAGGCCCTCCAGCGCCCCGCCGAGCGCGCAAATCCACTTCCTCGCCTGATAGCAGAACAGCGCCACCGCTTCGGCCGCGCGGACATCCTCCGGCTCGCGCAGCAGCAGCTCCCGCATGTCGGAACTCGTTTCCGAGACCCCGAGCAGTCCCGACTCGTGGTTGACCATGTGGTGGAACTGCTTCGCCGTCACGTTTTCGGCCCGGAAGAGATACCAGGCGAGACCGGGATCCAAATCGCCCGAGCGGCTGCTCATGGGCAAACCCGCGGCCGGCGTGAAGCTCATGCTCGTATCGATGCTCCGGCCGCCGGAAACCGCGGTGACACTCGCGCCGTTGCCGAGATGGGCGAGGATCACCCGGCCGCTCGCCGCCGCCGGGCCGGCCAGGCGCCCCAGTTCCTGCATGAGGTAGGCGCACGACAACCCATGAAAGCCGTAACGCCGAACCCCCTTGGCCTCGAAACGGCGCGGGATCGGAAGCTGCCGGGCGACCCGCGGAAGGTCGTGGTGAAACGCCGTGTCGAAACAGGCGACCTGCGGCAGATCCGGAAATCGGCGGTGAAACGCTTCGGTCAGGAGAATCTCCTCCGGCAGATGCTCCGGATCGAAGGGGCTGAGCTGGTGCAGTTCCTCGATCATCGCCGGCGTGATCCGCTGCGGTTCCCAATACTTTGGGCCGCCGTGCACCACCCGATGCCCTACCGCCGCCAGGGCGCCGGTCCCGATGTTTTCGTCGACCCAGGCAATCAGCCCGGCCACCGCCGCGGTGTGGTCCGGCAGGTTCACGGCCCGGCAAACGTCGCCGCCCTTGTCCCGGCGCTTCACGGAAAACGTCCCCTGCGGCAGGCCCACGCCTTCGATCTTGCCTTCGAGCACGCGCGGGAGTGACGGGCCGGTTTCGAACAGCGCAAATTTGATGCTCGAAGACCCGCCGTTCACCGTCAGGACGAACCCGTTGGAGTGATTGGTTTTCATGTCGGTGTCGCGACCGGGTTCCCCCGCGCGCCGAGGCGGCGCACCGTGGGTTTACTTCGAACGCGAACGCGCCCGGCCTTTCCCGGTCCCACCTCGATCGCCCAAATCCGCCGGCACCGGCCACCGATGCCCTTGCTCCGCGAGGAGCGCCTGCGTCGCCTCCGGCCCCCAACTGCCCGCGGCATAGTTGGGAAAATCGCTGGGCGCGGTGGCTTGCCAGGCCTCGAGCACGGGCATGAGCAGCTGCCAGGCCGCCTCCACCTGGTCCGCGCGCATGAAGAGGGTGGCGTCGTTCTTCATCACGTCCCACAGCAACGTCTCGTACGCATCGGGCGACGGAGCGGCGAAGCTCTCGCGGTAGCTGAACCGCATGTCCACCGGGCGCAGCTGCATCTTGGGCCCGGGGTATTTCGCCTGGAACCCGAGGACGATCCCCTCGACGGGTTGAATCGACATGACGAGCCGGGAGGGTTGCCAGCCGAGCGACGCTTCGGGCGGAAACGACCGGTGCGGCACCGCGCGAAACTGGATGGAGATCTCCGACGCCTGTCGCGGCAGGCGTTTGCCCGTGCGGAGGTAAAACGGCACGTCCTGCCAGCGCCAGTTATCGACGTACAATTTCAACGCCACAAACGTCTCCGTCTGCGAGTCCCGCGCGACTCCGTCCTCCTCGCGGTAGCCGGGAATTCTCTTTCCGTCGCTCTTGCCGGCGCCGTATTGTCCGCGGACGGCGCTTTGCGGAACCGCATCGCGGTGGATGGGACGGACCGCATGGAGCACGTCCACCTTCTTGTTGCGGATCTCGTCGGCGTCGAAGGAGACCATCGGCTCCATCGCCACGAGACAGAGGAGTTGCATCAGGTGGTTCTGCACCATGTCGCGGAGCGCGCCCGCATGGTCATAATATCCGCCCCGGTGCTCGACGCCCACGGCTTCGGCAACGGTGATCGTCACGTAATCGATGTAGCGGCGGTTCCAGATGGGCTCGAAGAGCGGATTCGCGAAACGAAACGCCAGGAGGTTCTGCACCGTTTCCTTGCCGAGATAGTGATCGATGCGGAAGATCTGCGACTCCGTGAAATTGGCGGCCAGGACGGCGTTCAGGCCGCGGGCCGAGTCGAGGTCATAGCCGATCGGCTTTTCGATCACGATGCGCGCCCACTGCCGGTCCCGCGCCAGTCCCGCCTTTCCGAGGTATTTTGGAATTTCGGCAAACATGCTCGGCGGGGTCGCCATGTAGAAGATGCGATGCGCCTTCGTGCCCCACTGCTTTTCGAGTTTTGCGCACCGTTGTCCGAGTGCGGCGTAGGTCGAGGCCTGCTTGAAATCCCCCGGCTGGTACGAGATGTGTCCGGCAAACTGGTTCCAAGCGGCGGCCTTCGCCTTTCCAAAACGGGAAAACCGATTGACGCCGTCGTGCAGCCGCCGGCGCAGCGCGTCGTCGCTGAGCTTGATCCGGTCCACGGCGATGATCGCGAACTCCGCCGGCAGGCTGCGGTCCTGCGACAGGTCGTACAGGGCGGGCACGAGCTTCCGCCAGGTGAGGTCGCCGGCGCCCCCGAAGATGATGAACACCGTCGGTTCGAGTCGGTCCGGCGACGGCGTGGCCGTCATTGGCGCGGGTTTTGATTTGGGCATGGTGTGGAGATCAGTGGATGGGTTCCTCGCGGTGGCCGCCGAACTGGAAACGGAGCGCGGACAGCAGCTTGTCCTGGAAGTCGGCCTCGCCGCGGGAGCTGAACCGCTCGTACAGCGCCGTGGTCAGCACCGGCACGGGCACGCCTTCATCGATGGCCGCCTTGATCGTCCAGCGCCCCTCGCCCGAATCCGACACGCGGCCTTCGAATTCGCCGAGCCTGGGATCGCGGGCCAGCGCGCTGGCGGTGAGATCCAGCAGCCAGGATGAAATCACGCTGCCGCGCCGCCACACTTCCGCAATGTCGTCCAGCGGGAGATCGTACTCGTAATTTGCGGGATGACGCAGCGGCGTCGTCTCGGCATCGACGCGGTCCGTCTTCCGACCGACGTTGGCGGCCCGCAGCACATTGAAGCCCTCGGCATATGCCGCCATCAACCCATACTCGATGCCGTTGTGGACCATCTTGACAAAGTGCCCGGCCCCGTTGGGACCGCAATGCAGGTAGCCCTTTTCCGCCGTGGAGGCGGATTTCCCCCGCCCGGGCGTCCGCGCGATGTCGCCGCGGCCGGGCGCCAGGGTCGCGAAAATCGGATCGAGCCGCTTCACGGCGGACGCCTCCCCGCCGATCATCATGCAATACCCGCGCTCCAGACCCCAGACACCGCCGCTCGTGCCGACATCGACGTAATGAATTTCCTTGGGCGCGAGTTCCCGCGCGCGCCGGAGATCGTCGACGTAGTACGAGTTGCCGCCATCGATCAGGATGTCGCCCGGCGCGAGCAGCGGTACGAGTGCCGCGATCGTTTCGTCCACGCCCGCCGCGGGC
>DASZYH010000126.1:0-16727 GCA_035545515.1 Opitutaceae bacterium | reverse complement strand
CGCCAGCCCGTGCTGAGGATCAGTCGTTTCGACAGGCGGCGCTTCGCGGCGCCGCTCGAACCGCTGGAATACACGCCATCGATGTTGATGCCGCCGAGGAACGCGGTGCGTCCGTCGACGACCATCAGCTTGCGGTGGTCGCGATGATTCGGGTCCCAGTGTCCGTGCGCCCGGAACGGATTGAACGGATTGAATTCCAACACGCGGATTCCCCCGCGCCGGAGCCGCTCGAAGAATGACCGGGGCGTCCCAAACGCCCCGAAGCTGTCGTAGATGACGTTAACCTGGACGCCGGCGGCCTGGCGCGCGAGCAGGGCGTCCGCGAATTTCCGGCCGATCCTGTCGTCGCCGATGATGTACGACTCGACGTTGATCGTGTGGCGGGCGCCCTCGATCGCCGCGAACATGGCGCGGTAGGTGGCGGGCCCGTCCTGGAGCAGCTTGACCTGGTTGCCGAGAACCAGCGGCTGGCCAACCAGCGCCTGCTCGAGCGCGATTTGCCGGTCGAGGATATCGAGGTTGCCGGAGGTGCGCTTGAGCTCGTCGACGATGGCGGCGCTTCGCTTGGCCGAAATCGGCCCCCAGGCGCTCTGAAACTCGGCCGCCTGGACCGAGTAGCGGTGCTTCAGGAAATGGGTGTCGGGGAGGCTCGCGCAGCCGCCGAGGAAGAGCATTCCGGCGGCGAGCAGGCCGGCCAGCAGGGCGGGCCGCGAGCACACGCCGGCGAAAATCCGAGCGACGCGGCCCGCACACCAGGCCGCGTCGCCGTTGAGATCTGCAGAGAGAGGGGGGCGGGCCACGGCTTGGAGGCGTGATTAAGCATACCGGGCCGATGGTCCAGCCGAAATCCCGTGGACCCAGACCCTCACCGGAGGTGAGCGCCTACCCTGAATGTGGGTGACGACCCAAGGGCGCGATCGGCCGCCGCCGATTACGATCGGCCGCCATGTCAGCCCAACTGAATTCCACCTCGCACCGGCGTCCGGCTGCCCGGCCGTCGATGTTCAACCGGGCCCGGCGGCTGTTTCAGCCGGCGCGCCGCCAACTGCTCACGAGTTTCTGGTTCGCCGCCCTCGCGCTGGGGGCGACGTCGGCCGCCCGGGCCCAGTCGCAGATCGGCGTCCTCAATGTGACCGAGCCGACCGGCATCGCGATCGACACCGACGCTTCGGGAACGCGGTGGTTGTATGTCTCGCAGCACGGGGACATCCCGGACAGCGGGACGATGCCGACCAACGGCGGCGTGGTGCTGAAGTTCAACCTCTCGACGGGATCCACGACGGGAATTCCGATCACCACGTGGGGCCAGGGCCAGGGACAGTTCATCAGCCCGGATGGCATCGCGATCGATCCCGCGACCCACGACTTGTATGTGGCCGATCGGTATCTGAGCCGGGTCCAGCGATTGCACAGCGACGGCACGTTCGTCATGGCCTGGGGCACGCCGACAAGTGGCGCGCCGGACGAGATGCACGGTCCGTGCGGCGTCGCGCTCGACAGCACCGGCGCCGTTTACCTCGCGGAGCACGGCGACACGACGACCCCGCCGTTTGGCGCCGGGGGGCAGCATGTCTCAAAATACACGATCTCGAACTCCGGCGGCACCTGGACCGCGACGCGCGCCTGGCGGATCGGTTCGTTCGGCAACGGCAATGGGCAGTTCAACAGCACCGGACCCTATGGCGCCGCGGTCTACGGCAGCACGGTGTATATCGCCGACGCCTTCAACTCCCGGGTGCAGACCTTCGACCTGAACGGAAACTATCTCAGCCAGTTCGGTATTTCCAACGGCGGGCAGCCCCTCGGACTGTATGTCGATCCGGCGCACGCCTTGTGGGTGACCGAAACGAGCAATTCCGCGCCAAACCAGTACGATGGCGGCGGCACGTGGCAGGTGGTTCAGAAATTCGACCTGAATGGAAACCCGGCCGGCGTGACGCTCACCGCGACGCCTCCGCTGCATGTCCCGATGGGCACGGCAATCGACCCGGTGACGAACCGGGCCTACGTGACCGACTATGCCAACAGCCGGGTGGTGATCTACGATCTCAGCGCCCCGTCGGTTCCGGTCGTGAGCAACGCGACGGTCACGGGGACGATCGGCACGGCGATCACTCCCGTGCAGGTGACCGCGACGAACTCCCCAACCAGTTTTACGGCGAATGACCTCGCCACCTACGGGCTGGCGATCAGCGCGAGCGGTCTCATCACCGGCACGCCCACGACCACGGCATCGGCCATCACGGTGAGTGTCACCGCCTCGAATTCGGCCGGAACGTCGGCGCCGGCGACGATCACCCTCAACCTCTCATCGCCCCCGGCTCCGGGCTCGGGACCGGCCGTGACCTCCTTTGCGTACGTCCCGGGCACGTACACGGTGAAGCTGACGTTCAGCGAACCGGTCACGGGCGTCGACGTCGGCGACTTCGTCTTCACGCTGACGGGCAATTCGACCGGCTCGCTCGACTCGGTGACGCAGGTCGATCCCTCGACCTATACCCTGAACTTCTCCTTCAATGGCGGCGCCCCCGGCTCACTGGCGTTCGACTTGAAGACGTCCGGCACGGGCATCGTCGGACAGAACAGCGGATCGCCGTTTACCGGCGCCGGAATCACGAAGGCGGTGGTCCCCGTCACCCCGCACCTGCAGACCGACGCTCCGGTGGTGGCCGCATTTGCCCCCGGCAACGCCACGGCGGATACGGTCGAGTTTCTGGTCTATTTCGACAAGGGCACCTGGAACCTGCAGCCCTCCAACGTCACGATCAACACGACCGGTTCCGTCACCGCGTCGCTCGGCTATATCCAGCCGACCGACGACACCGGGCTGGTGTATTCGATTCCGGTGAAGTTCAGCGGCACCGGTACGATCTCGCTGACCCTCAGCAATGCGTCGCAGCAGACGATCGAGGACGGCAATCACAACCTCTACGTCGGCCCGAATACCAGCAGCGTGTTCAACGTCCCCGCCGCGACGACGAGCGCGCCGGTGGTGCAGAACTGGACCCTCGATGGCGCGACGGTCGGCACCTGGATCAACCCGTTGGTGATTCCCACCACCAACGCGCCGACGAGTTTTTCGGCTCCGGATCTGGCGGCGTACGGCCTCTCGATCACGCCGACCGGCGTCCTGATCGGCAATCCGACCGCACCGGCCAACGGGGCGACGGTGACCGTGACCGCCAGCAACGCCAATGGAACGTCCGCTCCGGCCACGTTGACCCTGAACATCGGCGGTACCGCCCCGAGTGGCGCTCCGGTCGTGAGCAACGCGACGGTGACGGGCACGGTGGGCACGGCCATCACGCCGGTGACAGTGACGGCAACGAACTCGCCGACGCAGTTCACCGCGGGTTCACTCTCCACCTACGGCCTGGCGATCAGCGCAACCGGCGTGATCAGCGGCACCCCGACAACCGCCGCGAACAACGTCTCCGTCGCGGTGACGGCCTCGAACGCGTCCGGCACCTCGGCGCCGGCGACGATCACCTTGAACATCGCGGCGGCCCCGCCGCCGCCGCCCGCGGCTCCCGTCGTGAGCGACGCGACGGTGACGGGCACGGTGGGCACGGCCATCACGCCGGTGACGGTGACGGCGACGAACTCGCCGACGCAATTCACCGCGGATGCGCTCTCCACCTATGGCCTGGCGATCAGCGCAACCGGCGTGGTTAGCGGCACCCCGACGACCGCCGCGAACAACGTCGCCGTCGCGGTGACGGCCTCGAACGCGGGCGGTACATCCGCGCCGGCGACCATCACATTGAACATTGCGGAGCAATCTGGCGGCGGCGGTCCACCGCCGGTGACCAAGCAGACCCAGACCATCACGTTCCAGAGCACGACGGGCAACGAGTTCGTCGGCGATTCGGTGAGTCTGACGGCCACCTCCAGCTCCGGCCTGCCGGTCAGCTACTCGATCGTCAGCGGCGACGGCATGGTCTCGGGCAACGTGTTGACGTTCACGGGCACGACCCCCGTCGTGGTCCGCGCCTCGCAGGCGGGAAATGACACGTGGGAGGCCGCGACGGCCGATGCGACATTCGTCGCGATCAAGAAGTCCCAGACCATTTCGACCGGCTCCGTCCCAGCGGTGGCGCACACCGATGGCGCCATCACGCTGGCGGCGACGTCGAGTTCCGGACTGCCCATATCGTATTCAGTGGTCAGCGGGCCGGCGACCATCACCGGCACCACGCTCACGTTCACCGGCACGGGCACGGTCGTGATCCAGGCTGCGCAGGCAGGTGACGGCACCTACGACGCGACGACCACGCAAATCACGATCACCGGCAACCCGATCCCGCGGCTCGTGAACATCTCGTCGCGGGTCAAGGTGACGGCGAACGATGCCAACGGACCCTCGATTGCCGGCTTCATCGTCACGGGCACCGCGCCGAAGCAGATGCTGATCCGTGCGGTCGGGCCCGGCCTCTACGGCTTTGGCGTGACCGGTCCGCTGACGGATCCGACGCTGCGGCTCTTCGACAGCAAGGGTGCCGTCGTGGCGACCAACAGCGGTTGGAATGACGATGCGCAGATTGCGGCCGCCGATGACGAGGTGGGTGCCTTCAAACTCGACCACGGCAGCAAGGACGCCGCCATGTTGGTCACGCTGGCGCCCGGCGCGTACACCGCGCAGGTCACGTCTGGCGACAGCAACGGAGTCGTGCTGGTGGAAGTTTACGATGTGTCCGCGAACGCGGCCGTCCCGACCAAGCAGTTGGTCAATGTGTCGACGCGAGGGTACGTGGGGACTGGCGACGACGTCCTGGTCGGCGGATTCGTGGTGAGCGGAAACGAGCCGAAGCAGCTTCTGATCCGGGGCATCGGACCCGGTCTGGCGGCCTTCGGCGTGCCGGGCACCCTCAACGATCCCCTCGTGCGCGTGTACGATGCCCATGGCGCGATCGTGGCCCAGAACGACAACTGGGGCACGCCGCTGAAGGTAGCGGCGACCTCGACGGAGGTGCCGGCGACCGCCAGCCAGATCACGGCGGCTGATTCGGCGACGGGGGCGTTCCCGCTGGCGTCCGGCAGCGCCGACGCGGCGGTCATCGTGACCCTGCCTCCGGGTGCGTACAGCGCGATGGTCAGCGGCGCGAATGGCGCGACGGGCAACGCGATGGTCGAGATTTACGAGATTCCGAGTCCCTGAACGTTGGCGGCGGCCGGGCGGCCAACGTGCCGACCCGGCCGCGACCCCGTGGGGCCGCGGTGACGGCCGGCGATTAAGGGTTTTCGTCCATCGAATAAACCCCACAATCGCGCGGCCATGAGACTTCCCCTTCTCGCGCTCGCGCTGGCGGGCATTGCCGGTTTCGCCCCGCGGGCCGCGCTGGCCGCACCCGACGCCACGCTCGAAGCCGGCGCCGCGAAGTACATCCCGGTCGTGCGTCAGAACATCGATCGTGACTACCAGGGCATGTTTCGAAAGGAAGGCGGCGCCTTCAAACATCCCTTCCTCGCCCCGGGAAGCGCCGCGTATGCGGATGTGCTCTGGGACTGGGACTCGTGGCTGAGCGACGTCGCGCTGCGGCAGGTGCTCCTCGAGCACGGCACGCCGGAGGATCGCACCAAGGCTTTGCGGTACGAGGAGGGCTGCGTCCTCAATTACCTGGATTACGGCGGCATGGACGGCTGGGTGCCGATCATCATCAAGCGGAACTCGCCGCCGCGGAAACAGCTCGAGGCGGCCGAAGGCGACATCTACGCGACGAACATGCACAAGCCGTGCCTCGCCCAACACGCCGCCTTCCTCACGAAGCTCAATGGCGGCGACGCCGGATGGCTGCGGGAGAAGTTCCAGGTGCTGCAGGCGTTCGTGGACAAGTACACGAATCACCAGCGCAACGCGGGCACCGGTCTCTACTACTGGAACAACGATGCGGCGATCGGGGTGGACGATGATCCGTGCACCTTCATGCGTCCGCCGAAGAGCTCGGCCTCGATTTTCCTGAATTGCCTCATGTACAAGGAACTCCTCGCGATGGTGTACCTGAGCGACCGGCTCGACCTGCACGAGATCGCCGTCGAATACCAGCGCGACGCGGACGATCTGAAGGCGGCGATCCAGCGGAACTGCTGGGACGAACGGGACGGTTTCTTCTACAGCGTCGACTTGAACCTCGAGCCGTACGGGCCGAAGCCCTTCGGCGGAAACCCGAAATTCCCGCTGCATGCGGGCATGCCGCGGCGGTACGACGGGCTGATCCAGCGGATCGACGTGTGGTCCGGTTTCCTGGCGATGTGGGCCGGGATCGCGACTCCGGAGCAGGCGCAGCGGATGGTCCTGCGTTATCGCGATGCGCGAACCTTCAACGCGCCGTACGGCGTGCGCACGCTTTCCCCGCTCGAGAAGATGTACAATGTCCGGGCGTCGTCGAACCCTTCGCTTTGGACCGGGCCGATCTGGGGCGTGTCAAACTATCTCGTCTGGCGCGGACTGGTGAAGTACGGGTTCAAGGACGACGCGCGCGAACTGGCGGAAAAGACGATCGTCCTCTTTGGCCGCGATTTCGAGCGAACGGGCGCCCTGCACGAATACTACCTGCCCGAGAACGGCGAGCCGGTCCTCAACCGGGGGTTCCAGAACTGGAACTATCTCGTGCTGAACATGGCGGCCTGGTACGAGGGCCGGGACTACGTGCACGAGTTCTGACGGCGCGGCATCAACCCCGGCGGACGGCCAGCATCCGGTCGGCCCAGCGCAGGAAGTATTTCATGTTCGAGCGGTCCTCATGGCCGCCGTCGTGCTGGCGCCAGGCGAGCTGCCCCTCGAGGAGTCCCGTCTGGTCGGGCGGCATCCGGGCCGTGTGGTAATCCTCGTTGCTGACGCCGCGGGCGCCCAGCAGGCGATAGACCGCGCTTGCGTCGACGGTGGCCATGAAACTGCCCTGGTGGTCGAGCCAGTTGGCGTCGCCCTTGGCGGGCAAACCATAGCTGACAAACGCCGGCCGCGGTGCGCAGAGCGCGAGCAGCTCGTTCGAGTCGACCGGGAGGTCGCCGGCGTTCCGGCTCCCGAATGTCGAGGCGGCCGCGCCGTATTTCAGGAAGTTCCCCGCCATCCAGTGGTATTCGCCGGAGCTGGTCAGGTTTTCGACCGCCTCGCCGAAGTTGCGGCGATATGGCTTCACGCCGCCTTCACCGGACGAGCCGATCAGCACGACGGCGAACCGCGGATCGAAGGCCATGGTCACCAGCGCCGCCTTGCCGTAGCGCGACACGCCTTCAATGCCGACGCGTCGCGCATCGATCGCGGGGTCGGTCCGGAGAAAATCGAGGACGCGGCCCGCGCCCCACGCCCACGCGCGCAGGCTGCCCCACTGCTCCGGCGTGCGGCGCCGTCCGTGGTTGGTGAGACCGATGATTCCTGCCGTGAGTCCGGCGCCGTTGTCCGCCTGGATGCTGGTCGTGTCGAGCGACACATAGCCCCAGCCATCGGCGATGAGCTGCTGCGTCGAGGGCGGATCCTTCGGCTCGGATCCCGGCGGACCGAACCAGGGTTCGGGCGTGCCGGGCATCAGACCGAACCCGAACATCACCAGCGTCGGCACGGGACCGGGCGCCTTCGCCGGCACGACCACGGCCATCCGGATATTCACGGTGATGCCGGGGTCGGCCGAGTTGTCCACATGTCCGACCACCTCCTTGGCGATCACGGGAATGCCACCCACCTGGGTGTGCACGGTTCGGATCACGGACCACGTCACGGGGGGCACGCCGGCCGGGATGCGGCCGAGCACCTCGCGTGCGAAGTCTTCCACGATCTCGGGGCGGCGCAACTGCCACCATATTTGCGGCGTGGTGACCTTGCGGCCATCGTTGAGCCGGAGGGCGTCCGGGTAATCGGGGAAGGGATTGGCCTTCGCAGGATCGTAGTTGGCGGTGTTTCCGTTCACCCCCGGCCGAAGCCGGGTGATCCCGAGCTGCCGCATCATGTCCGCGTGATCCTCCTCCGTGAGACGGCCGATCCGCTGACGCTCCGCCGGACTCATTTGCCAGGGGAACCGTGGCTTGGCGGTGGCGGTTGCCGGGGGAGCAGGAGTGGCGGCGGCGAAGGCCACGTGGGTCATCGCGCCGAGAGCAAGACCGAGGGCGAGTCGGCGCCTCCGGATCGCGGAGGACAAGTTTGGGCGGGGATGCATGGGCCAGCAGGGAAAACTGGGACCTCGGGCCACGACCGCGCCGCGGACGTGCGGCGCGTGGGACCACCTACGGTTTTTGCGCGGCGAACACCTCGGTGTAGACCGCGTTGGCCATCGTCTCGTAGCCCGCAACCGACGGGTGCAGATGATCACCGCTGTCATATGCCGGCGCCAGGTGCGTGGGGTTCTTGGGATCGCGGACGATGGCGTCGAAATCGACCACCGCGTCAAAATGTCCGCTGGTGCGAATCCACGTGTTGACCTTCTGCCGGTCGGCCTCGCCATCGGCTGAAAAATAGAAGCCGGCGCCTTCGTACGGCGTGATGGTCGCCCCGATCACGTGAATGCCGTGCGCGTGCGCCCGGAGGATCAGTTGGTCGTACGCGGCGATCATCTCGTCGGCGCTCGCATAGGGGAACCCGTGGCGCTGCGCGCCGAGACGGGTGCCGATGTCGTTGATGCCCTCGAGGACGATCATCCAGCGCACACCGGGCGGCGCGAGCACGTCGCGGTCGAACCGGGCCAGGGCGTTCGGGCCGAGACCATTTCGCAGGAGACGGTTGCCGCCGATTCCGGCATTCAGGACCGCGATGTGCGCCGTGGCCGGATTCGATTGCAGCTGGCGGGCGAGATCGTCCGGCCAGCGGTTGTTTGCATCGGTGGTGCTGCCGTGTCCATCGGTGATCGAGTCGCCGAACGCCACGACGGCCGCGGCGTTGGGGGCGTTCACGACTTCGATGGCGCTGAGGAAATACCAGTGCTCCGCCTTGGTGGCATGCGGCAGTTCGGCGGCGGCGAGGTAATCGCCGGGGCAGAAGTACGACGTGCTGCGCGAACCGGGATGCCCGGTCACGGCCTTCGGCGCCTGGTCGATCGTGATGGTCACGGCCAGCGGCTTCAGGGCGGTCACCGGCAGGTCGAGGGGATCGGACACGAATGACGCTCCGGCCTGGAGCGTGACGCCGGGTTTGCCCTCGAACTGCAAGGCATGGTCCGTCGCCGGGTCAATTTGGCCAGCGGGGCCCGCCACCGCGATATGGGCAGCCGTGATGACCAGCGGCGACTCGCCAAAGACGTTGGAGAAGGTCACGCGGAGCTTCGTCCCGCCAAGCGTCGGGAACACGAATTGGCGCAGCGTGGCGTGGGCCACGCCGGGGGCCGGCGGCAGGTTGGACGGCTCCGTGAGCTGTTGGGAGGCGAACCAGCTGCCGGTCCAGGTCTCGGCGGCGCCGGCGCCGGGAAGCGCCAGGGCGAGCAGAACGGCACAAAGGAACGAGGCAGGAAGACGGCGAATGGTCATTGCGGAATCGGGTGGGTACGGAAGGGGAGGTGACGAGCGAGACAAGCGAGCGCGGCCGGCGCAAACGGGCCGTCATTCACCCAATAGACCGGCAGGACCGGCAGGGGACGGGTTGCGTAAGACCGCCGGATTGGTGGCAGAACGGGCGCGCGGTGGAAACGGGAAATCCCGGGGCATTTGCGCTGACTATTGAGTGCGCGATCGTCGCAAACGCGGCGCACGCGTCGAATCGAGTCATCATATTGCGGGTCCCGATGTGGCGGGTTCCTTCGATCGATGCCGCGCCCCCGTCCTGTCATGCGTTTTGGCTCCCGGGTGTTCGCCTACCTGCTCCTCGCACCTGGATTGCTGGCCGGAGCGCGAGCCAGCGCCCAGGCCGCCGCCGACACGCCGCCACCGCTCTTCAGCGCGGAATACGTGCACCGGCTCTGGGGCGACGTGCGCGGCGTCCTGAAGGAGCCGGCCTCGTGGGACGACACCGACTGGCGCGACGCGGCGCTTTGGACGGGAGCGACGCTGGCGGCAGCCGGGCTGGACGGCGACGTCCGGCGGGAGGTGCAGACCCACGACCGCACCCGCGGGGAGAATCGGTTCTTTCGCAACTGGGAGCAGCTGGGAGCCGCCGGATCATTCGTGGAAATCGGAGCCTTCGAGGCGTGGGGCGTGGCCGCCGCCGACGCGAACGCCCGCGGCACCGCGCTCGATGCCGTCTCCGCGACGGTGATCGCCAGTGGAATCGTGACGCCGGTGCTGAAATATTCCTTCGGCCGGTATCGCCCGTCGCAGACCAGCCGGACGTTCAAATTCCGGCCGTTCAGCGGCCATCAGTCGTTCCCCTCGGGGCACGCGACGCAGGCGTTCGCCGTCGCGACCGTGGTGGCGGCGCATTATCCCGCGGCCTGGGAACAAGCGCTCGCCTACGGAGCGGCGATCCTCGTCGATGCATCCCGGATCCAGCAAAACGCGCATTTTGCCAGCGACGTCGTCGCGGGCTCCGCCATCGGATGGGCGGTCGGTCGCGCCGTTGCCCACCGCCACCTCCTGCCCGGTGGCTACAGCGTTTCACCGTGGTTCAGCGATGGTGCCGGGCTGATGTTGAGCCGGGACTTCTGACCTGATCCGGCAGGGGCGGCGCGGCGTCGCGGCCCGGGTGGGTACGGTTTACTACGCTGGGAATTTTTCCGGGGCGCATTTCGGGGAGGGGCGCATCGTGTATCGCTTGCCTGGATGCGGCGGGATTTGATCCGCTGTCGGCCAGTCCGCCGCATGACCCTCAGCCACGCCCCTCTGCATTTCCTCGTCGTCGACCATCACAAGGACAGCCGCTTCCTGCTCGTCAAGTGCCTGCAACGCAAGTTCCCCGACGCGGTGATCGAGGAGGCGGAGGACGGCGACGCCGCGATCGAAATCGCGCAGCACCCGGACCTGGCGGCGATCGTCACGCACCGGACGCGGGAGTACTACGGAACGGAGCTGGTGGAGAAGTTCCGGGCCGTGAACGACCGCGTGCCGATCGTCATGGTCTCCGGCATCGAACGGACCATCCCCGCGCTCGCCGCCGGGGCCGACCGGTTCATGCTGTACGACGAGTGGCTGCGCATCGGCACGCTGGTCAAGGAACTGCTCGAGCAGGGGCGGCCACCGAAGATCGTCCATGTTGAAATCACGCCGCCGGAGCGCGGCAAACGCTGACCCCCTTTCCCGATGTGCGCCCGGACCCGGATCCTGCTGGTCAACGACGACGATGACGCGCTTTTCCTGCTCGGCCGTTCGGTTCGCCGGGCGCTGCCCGAAGCCGATGTCGCGCTGCTGCGCGATGCACCGACGGCGCTGGCCTACTGTCAGCAGCACCACATTGACGCGCTCGTGACCGACAACACGATGCCGCACATGGATGGACTGACGCTCGTGCGCGCGGTCCGACAGCGCGACCGCACCCTCCCGATCGTGATGGTCACCAACTCGACCCACCTCTCGCAGCAGGCGACCGAGGCGGGCGTGACCGCCTACCTGCCGAGCGCCCGCTGGAGCGACGTCGGCACCACGCTGGCGGCGCTGCTGCAAGCCTAGGCCGCCGGCGGGTTTGCCGCGAACCCGTCCACGAACCGTGGGCGAGGCATCGGAGATTCTCCGGGACAAGATTCGGGAGGTTCGGGCGCGCGGCGAACCGTGCCCCGCGGTGTCATCCGCCGGGCGACGGGCGGGCCGACTCCTGCACCAGGTCGCGGATGGCCCGGAGTGCATTCAACACCTTGCGGTTCCGGGCGGCGAAGCCGAGCAGCTCGACGTCGTCGCGCGTCAGCCGGCGGCCGCTGATGTCGTGCGCGAGCTGCTGGAAGCGGCCGGCATGATCCGAGGCGAGGGCGGTCGTGTCTGTACCGTTGATATGGATACCCGTGACCCCCTCCAGCCAGAGCAGGGCGAGCAGTCGCGTCTCGTTCGAGTCGCGACCGTAGCCGAGATGGTGCATGAGGTGAATGATGGTCGCGAACTTCACCGGCCGGCCGGACTCCACGTTGATCACCGTGTTGCGGTGACAATCCGCGCGGGCGGCGAGCTGCTCGCGGGTCAGACCGCGGGCCTCCCGATACCGCTGAAACTGTTCCGAATATCCCATCCGCGATCACTCTCCCCTCATCACTTTACTCACGGCAAGCTGTGTTTTCAACCGCCGCCGCGGTTCTGGCTGGGTTGACAGCCCGTGGGCGGCCCAAAAGCTGTAGGCAATGGGCATCCCGTCAACCTCTTCGGAAAATCCGGTGATCTCCTCCCCGCGGGCGGAAGCAAAGGTGCGCGTGCTCCGCGCGCTCCGAAAAATCTGCGCGAACCTGCGGGAATTGCAGCGGGACCCCGTCACGGTCCGCGCCTATCGCGACGTCGAGGCGCTGCTGGCGGCGGAGCAGAAACAGGCCCGCGCGCGCGCGCGAAAATCGGCCTAGCGCGGCCGTGGCTCAACCGAGCCGGCCGGTGCGTCCCCATTCGATCGCGTGGCGGACCAGGTCCGCGCCGGAGGAGAGGTTCAGCTTCAGCTTGAGGTGCTCCCGGTACGAATCGATGGTCTTCGAACTGAGGTGGAGCTTCTCCGCGATCTGGCGCGTGCTGTAACCGTCGCCGATCAGCTGGAAGACCTCCATCTCGCGGTCGCTCAGGGTGTCGATCGGGAAGACGTGTTCGTCGGAGCGCTTCTTCACCATGTGGTGCAGCATCGTCTCCTTGGATTTTTCGCTGAGATAAATGTCCCCGCGGAGCACGCAACGGGCGGCGTCGACGATCTTTTCCGCCGCGACCTGCTTCATCAGGTACCCCCTCGCGCCGGCCCGGAGCGCCCGCTCGGCGTAGATCGTTTCATCGTGCATCGACACGATCAGGATCGGAATGCCGGGGACCTGCGCCACGAGGTTTTTCGTGAGTTCAATGCCGTTGGCCGATTTCAGCGAAATGTCCGCGATGACGAGATCCGGCGGATTCCGGCTGACGATCTGCAGGGCCTTTCCGGCATCGTCCGCCTCGTCGCAGACGCGGAGGTCGGGCTGCTGATCGATCACGGCCTTCAGTCCGAGCCGGGTGATCGGATGGTCCTCGACCAGCAGGATGCGTCGCTTCGCCGGAGATTCGGACTCGGCGGTTTCGGATTTGGCGGATTGAGAAGCGTCGGTTTTCAAGGTTGCGCCGGCGATGGCCAGCGCGGTGACTGTCCGGAAAATCCGGCGGACGTTCCGGTCGGAATTGAACCCATAAGCGCCGGGCGGGGAGCGTATCCGGCCATTGCAGAATGCATGAGCCCGGCGGGTGCGCTGGTCAGCGACGACGGCGCGCCCCGCGGCCGGACGCCGCCTGGATCTCGGCCTGCCGCCGGGGGCCATGGATGACAGCCGTCGCGCCAACCGCCAGCAGGGCGCCGAGGGCCGGGCCGGCCAGGTAGATCCAGACCGAACCGAGCTCGCCGCCCACGAGCGCGGGCCCGAGCGAGCGCGCGGGGTTCATGGAGGCGCCGCTGATCGCTTTTCCAAACACGCCGCACGCGATGATGATGGCGCCGACGGCCAGCGCCGCATTCGGACCCACGATGCGATGCTGCGTCGCGGTGCCGAGGACCACCATTACCAGCATGAAGCCGAGCACCGATTCGAGCACAAACGAGACCGGCCACGGACCGCGCGGGCGAGTGGCACCCAGGTGGGCGACGTCGCCGAAGAGCGCATGCAGCAGCGCGGCGGCGGCGATCGCGCCGGCGATCTGCGCGAGCCAATACCCAGGCACGCGGCGCCACGGGAACACGCCGCGCGTCGCAAACGCCAGCGTCACGGCGGGGTTGATATGCGCGCCGGAGCAGCGCCCGATCGCATAGATCATTGCGGCGACCACCAGCCCGGGAGCGAGGGCCTGCGCCAGGTGCGACACCTCGCCGGAAAGCGCGCCGACCATCTTGGCGCCGCAGTCGAACAGCGTGAGCGCAAACGTGCCGACGCACTCCGCGAACAGCCGTCGGGCCGCGGGAATCACGCCCGGAAGGTCCTCCGGCAGGGACTCGTCGGCGGCATTCATGACCGCGGCCCAATGTCCCGCGACGACGGCGCGGGTTCCACGCCGGGCGCTTGCGCGGGGTGCGGTTCCGCCGGGACGGTGGTGCGAAACCCCCAGGCATCGACGACATTTCATCAGCGGCGCGGCTGCGCGAGCGGCCTGCGCTCTTGGCCGCAGCCGGTGCGACCTGAGCCGCGCAAATGGGGCGCTTGGTCGTGGCACGGAGTCGCGAACCCTTGGATCGATATGGCAACCGACAGACAGAGAGGCTGGGTAATTTCCCCTGGTTGCGTATCGGTGTTCTGCCCAGGGAAACGAGACATCTATATGTAAGATGTTAATGTGTAATAATCTATGATTTAGGAAGTCGTGCACAGACGCCTACGGGGATTCCCTAGCAAGTATCCGGGTGAACCCCAATGGCTGGTTTTCGGCGGATTTCATATTCTTACGCCATGCCCACCATGCTCATCCTCATCTTCGGTGTCCTTGGACTCACCTTGGTCGGCGGCTCGATCGTCGCTGCGGTCGGTCTGCGCCATGCGCCGTTGGGCGAGGAGACGGAGGATGGTTTCCGCACGATTCGCGAGCTGCCGGCCTGTGCTTCAGAGAGGCCGGAGGCGCACGGATCGCGCCCGGCGCTTGGCTGACCGAGCCCGTTCCCCGGAACGCATTTCCTGAACGAAAAATCCCGGCGCCTCTCGGCGGCCGGGATTTTTTTCGGCGGATTCCGGCGGTGCGTCAGGGATGTCGGGCCAGCACCGCGTGCGACGCCGGCAGGTCGGATTGGCGCCAGCCTCCGCCGAGCGCCTCGATCAGGGCCACGGCGGCGTTCATCCGGTTTTGGATGACTGTCAGTGCGGTCTGGCGATTGTTGATTTCGTTCACCTGCGCGGTCGCTACGGTGGTGTAGTCGACGGTCCCGGCCTCGTATTCGTTCATCGCAATCCGCGCGGCCTCCGCGGCCTCATTGACCGCCGCCTGCTGCACCTGGGCCTCGGTTTCGAGTTCGCGGTAACCGATGAGGTTGTCCTCCACCTGCTGGAAGGCGCGCAGGACCGTACCGCGATAGGCGGCGACTTGGGCGTCGTACGCGGCCCGGGCGGAAAGCAACTCGGCCCGGCGACGTCCGAAATCGAACAGCGTGTCGCTCAGGTTGGCGCCGACCGACCAGAAACGATTCGGGGTGCGAAACAGCCGGTTGAGCTCGCTGCCGGAAAAGCCGCCGTCAGCCGACAAGGTGACCTGCGGGAAATACGCCGCCGTCTGCACGCCGACGCGGGCGTTGGCCGCCGCCACGCTGCGTTCGGCGGAGGCGACATCCGGCCGGCGTTCCAGCAACTCGGAAGGAAGGCCGGCCGGGATCGCGGGCGAGGTGAGGGCCAGCGACGGCAGGACGGCGACGGTGAAGTCGCCCGGCGCCTTGCCGACCAGGACGGCGAGCGCATGCTCGAGTTGCGCGCGCTGGATGCCGGCATCGATCAACTGGGCGCGGGCCGCGTCGAGCTGCGCCTGGGCGGAGGCGACGTCGCTGCGGGCGACGATTCCGACGCGGTACTTGTTCTGCGCGATCTGGAGCGTGCGCTGGTAGGCGTTGACGGCGTTCTGGCGAAGCCGGACGCGCTCGTCCGCGATGCGAAGCTGGAGATAGGTCTGGGCGACCGATGCCTGGATCGAGAGACGGGCGTTCGCCAGGTCGGCGGCGCTCGCCTGGGCGGCGGCGACGTCCGATTCGGTCTGACGGCGGATCCGGCCCCAGAAATCAAGCACCCAGCTCGCGCCGGCCGAGGCCGAGAAGCTGTTGGTCGGCCCGCTCGAAGAAGGACTGACCGACAGCGACGTGCCAGTACTGCCGGTCGATCCCGTGCCGGTGCTGCCGGAGGTTGACGACGAGGCGGCAGGCGTCACGACGGAGCGCCCGTTGCCGGACTTTGCCCGTTGGCCCGATCCCGACACCGAGAACGTCGGGAAGAACGTGGCGCGGTCGGCCCGGGCGAGCTGGCGCGACTGTTCGTAGTTTGCCGCGGCCTGGATGATCGACTGGTTGGCGACCGCCGCCTGCTGCTCGAGCCCGTCGAGGACTGAATCGTTGAACACGGTCCACCAGGCACCCCGGTCGAGGGCGTCGGACGGTGCCGCCTGCTTCCAGCCCTCGGCCTCCTTGAAGGCCATCGGGGTGGGTGCCGGCGGACGCCGGTAATTGGGACCGACGGCGCAGCCGGCCAGCGCGGCGGCGGCCGCGAGCGCGCCCAGGAGCGACGCGCGGGCCCGGCGGCGGTTCGTGACGGTGCTGGCCGGAGCCCGCGGGCCGGGACGCGGCGAGAACTCTCGAGGACGGAAACGGAACACAGGGCTCATGAACGGGTGGCCGCGGTCACGGGTTCGGTGATCGCGGCGGGGCGGTGCATCAACGCGGCGCGCCGGCGGGCGAACAGCCGGCGCGCGCGATCGACGTAGAGATAAACGACGGGCGTGGTGTAAAGGGTGAGCATCTGGCTGACGAGCAGTCCGCCGACGATCGCGATGCCGAGCGGGCGCCGGAGCTCGGCGCCATTGCCGAATCCAATCGCGAGCGGCACCGCGCCGAGCATGGCCGCCATCGTGGTCATCAGGATTGGCCGGAAGCGGAGAAGCGCGGCCTTGAAGATGGCGTCACGCGGGGAGAGACCCTCGTTGCGTTCCGCGGCGATGGCGAAATCGATCATCATGATCGCGTTCTTCTTCACGATGCCGATGAGGAGGAAGACGCCGATCAG
>DASZYH010000125.1:0-9796 GCA_035545515.1 Opitutaceae bacterium | reverse complement strand
GCGCGTTCCGGTGGCTGAGGTAGTCGATGAGATATTGGGGCCGGTCGGTCTGGATGATGCCGACACCGTGCGCGATGAGCCAGCCGTACGCGCCATCCGGGTCGTGGAGTGCGCGCTCGTCGTCGTGACCGCTGCTTTCCTCCGGCCACATCGCGTCAATCCACAACCTGGGCGCGGCGCGGTGCCGGAGGCGCTCGACTTCCGTCAGAAGATCGCTGTCGCCGCCGTAGATGACCTGCACGACGACCGGCTTGGACTTCTCGAGGTACTCGTCGATCATGTCCCCGGCGTTGCGATAGTGCAGATCCGCCCAGACCATGAACATGGCCTTCTGCACGAAGCCGGGATGCAGGGCCGTGAACTCTTTGTAGGGCGTGTTGACGGTGAAGAGGGCGTAGTCGAGGGCGTGGTCGGCCTCGACCGCGGCCAGGATCTCGTCGGGATGCTCGAACGATTTGTCCAGGTTCACGATCGCCCGGCCGCGGGCCAGGTCGAGCGCCTCCTCGAGGGTCGGGACGCGTTCGTCGGTGGGATGTCCGGTCGCGGCGAGGAGGTGGAGGTTCTTGATCTCGGCGAGCGTGTATTCGGAGACGAGCCCCTTGCCGGTCGTCGTGCGATCGAGCGTGGTGTCGTGCATGATGACGAACCGCCCGTCCTTGGTTCGCCGCACGTCGACTTCGAGGATGTCGACGCCCATGCGAATGGCTCGCTCCATGGCAGCAAGGGAGTTTTCGGGGGCGTTCCGCCAGTCGGACCGGTGGGCGGCGACGAGGACGGCGGGGGAGGAGGGATCGCGCAGTTCGTGCAGGATCTTGTCGACCTGCGCGTGGGCGGCCGGGCTAAGGCCGAGCAGCGCAAGCGCGAGGGCGGAGGACATTTTGAGGGGGAGGGGAAGTGTCATAATGTAAACGTTATCACACGGTGATGGAAACGGGGCCAAGTAAAGGCAAAACCGGCCGGGGGGCCGCGGTGGTCCAACCCGCGCGTGCGCCGGCCCGTCGCTCCGGTGCGCGGTGGGCGGGGCCGGACCGCCGGCCCGCCGCACCTCGGCGGAGAACGGCGGATCTCAGAGTGGCAAGGTGGGGCACGTCGCGAGCCGAACGCAGCCCCCGTCGCGGCGCAACCTACCAAAACATGGGATGCGATTCGGATCGGCGGCGGCGCGCTCCCGGCTTCAATCAGAAGCGGCCCCGTTACCCCACAGGACGTGAAAACGATTACAGGACTGCTGTTCCCGACGTGATACTTTCCCCCGCTTTTCGAGCTAACCCGCGCGTCGCCGCCGGCTTGCGCCGCGCCGTGCCCTTCGGTCCCTTGCCGGCGGCTTTCGTCCGCGCCGGTGTGATTTTTCGAGCTGATTTTCAAACGTATTCCACCCGATGAGCTTTTTCTCCCATCCTTCGGCGGCTGCCGTCCGTCCGTCAGTCTTTCGCGCCGCTGTCCGGCCATTCGGCATGGTGCTTGTCTGCCTCTCCGCCCTCGTCACCGGCACGGCCGTTCGCGCCGACCAGCAACTGGTCGTCAGCATCGTCACCCACGGGCAGGCGTCCGACCCCTTCTGGAACGTGGTCAAGCGCGGGGCCATGGAGGCGGCCAAGGAACTCAACGTGAAGATGGAGTATCACGCTCCGGAAACCTTCGACATGATCGCCATGAGCCGGCTGATCGACGCGGCCGTGAATCAGCGGGTCAGCGGGCTCGTGGTGACCGATCCCGACCCGGATGCGCTGGGGCCGGCCATCAAGCGGGCGATCGCCGCCGGCATCCCCGTCGTGTCGATGAACTCGGGCATCCAGGCGGCGGGTCGTCTGGGCATCGCTCTGCATGTCGGCCAGGACGAGCTGTCGGCGGGACGCTTCGCCGGCGCCGAGATGAAGCGACGGGGAGGGACGAAGGTCCTGTGCGTCAACCAGGAGGTCGGCTCCGTGGATCTCGATCGACGCTGCCAGGGAATCACCCAGGGGTTCGGCGGTCCGGTCATCATCCTGCCGACGAGCACGGATCCCACCGAGGTTGCCGCGAAGATCCGGGCGGCGCTCGCGACGGATCCGTCGATCAACTTCATCATCGGACTTTCAGCCCCTCTCGTCGGTGAACCGGCCGTGGAGGTGGTGCAGTCGCTTGGCCTCGCCGACAAGGTGAAGGTGGCGACGTTCGACCTCTCCACGCATTTCCTGAAGGACCTCAGCGAAGGAAAGGCCGAGTTCGCCGTCGACCAGGGGGCATTTCTCCAAGGGTACCTGTCGGTCGTGGTGGTCACGTTGAAGGTCCGTTGCGGTGCCATGCCCGTCGGGAACATCACCTCGGGTCCGAACCTGGTGACCCGTGAGAACGCGGCGCAGCTGATTGCGCTGGCGGCCAAGGGCCTGAGGTGACGACGCAAGTCCGCTGCCGCGCAACATGACGCCGCCGACCATTCCCGCCCCCGCCTCTTCCGCAGCCAAGCCACGCCGGGGGGACGATCGTCTCCGGAAGGCTTCCCCGTTCGTCGCCCTTACGCGCCGCCCTGAACTTGGTGCCGTGGGTGGGCTGATCCTGGTGATCGTCTTCTTCGCCTCGATCGCCAACAAGGCGATGTTCTCGCTCGCCGGAGTGATGAACTTCATGGCCCCGTCGGCCCAACTCGGCATTCTCGCGATCGGCGCGGCGCTGCTGATGATTGGCGGGGAATTCGACCTTTCGCTCGGCTCGATGGTGGCGTTCGCGGGCTTCACGCTCAGCCTGGCGGTGGTCGTCTGGAAGCTGCCGCTGGGCGTGGCCCTGCTGCTGACCTTCGCGGTCGCGGTCGGCATCGGCGGCATCAACGCCCAGATCACGCTGCGCACCGGGCTGCCGTCGTTCATCGTGACGCTCGCATTTCTGTTCATCCTCCGCGGACTCACGCTGGTGGGGCTGAAGTGGGCGAGCGGCGGGCTGACGCAGCTGCGGGGCGTGAAGGAGGCGGCCGCCGGCAGCGCCTTGCTGCCCATCTTCTCCGGCAACGCCTTCCAGGGGCTCTTCCGCTGGATGGCGGCGAGGGGTTGGATCGACAGCTTCCCAAATGGCACTCCGAAGGTTGAGGGTGTCCCGGTCGAGATCCTGTGGTGCGCCGGCCTAACGCTCTTGGTCACGTGGATCCTTCTACGCACCCGCTTCGGCAACTGGATCTTTGCGGCGGGGGGCGACGCCAAGGGGGCACGCAACTCAGGCGTGCCGGTCGGCCGCGTGAAGACGGCGCTGTTCATCGGTACCGCGTTGTGCGCCACGCTCGTGGCCGTGCTGACCGTGCTGGACATGGGATCGACAGATGCACGCCGCGGAACCCAGAAGGAATTTGAGGCGATCATCGCCGCGGTGATCGGCGGCTGCCTCCTGACGGGGGGCTACGGCTCCGCGATAGGCGCCTTCATTGGGGCAGTGATCTTCAACATGGTTTCGATCGGCCTGGCCTACACCGGGATCGATCAGGATTTCTACCTCGTCTTCCTCGGCGGCATGCTCCTCGTCGCCGTCATCTTCAACAACGTCGTGCGCCGGCGCGTAACCGGAGAACGCTGAGCCATGGCTAGCCATTCCACTCCCCTGATTGAGACCCAGAAGATCGCCAAGAGCTACGGCTCGGTCGCGGCGCTCAACGGCGTTTCGCTGAAGGTCCATGCGGGCGAGGTCCTCTGCCTGCTCGGCGACAACGGCGCCGGAAAATCGACGCTCATTGGCACCCTGGCCGGCGTGCACCGGCCGACTTCGGGGAAGCTCCTCGTCGAGGGCCGCGAGGTCGTGTTCAACAGCCCGCGCGATGCGCTCAATGCCGGGATCGCCACGGTTTACCAGGACCTGTCGATGGTGCCGCTCATGTCGGTCGCCCGGAATTTCTTCATGGGGCGTGAGCCCGTGAAGCGCTGGGGGCCAGTCAGCTACATGGACATGAAGTTTGCGGAGCGGGTCACGATGGAGCAGATGCATGCGATCGGCATCGACCTGCGCGACCCGCAACAGGCCGTCGGCACGCTCTCTGGCGGCGAACGGCAGTGCGTGGCGATTGCCCGCGCCGTATACTTCGGCGCCAAGGTTTTGATCCTCGACGAACCCACCTCGGCGCTGGGCGTGGCGCAGACCTCAATGGTCCTGAACTATATCAGCAAGGTCCGCGCCCGGGGACTCGGCGTGATCTTCGTCACCCACAACGTCCGCCACGCCTTTGCGGTCGGCAACCATTTCACCGTGCTCGATCTCGGCCGCACGGTCGGTTCGTTCCCGAAGGGGCAGGTGTCGATCGACACCCTGCAGAGTCTGATGGCGGGCGGGAAGGAACTGCAGGACCTCTCGCAGGAGCTGGGCGGCACGGTCTGAACGGGATGCCTCCGGTCTCAACGCGTCCGCCGAAATCTCCGGCCCGCCCCTGTCCGCTGGGCGCGCGGGGCGAGACCTCCGCGCAGCCGGGCCAGGTTTCCCGTTTTTTTCTGTCTCCATGACCACAGAACGCTCAGGCCGCGCTCAGTCACCCTTTACCCTCTCCGTCTGCGCGGAGATGGTGTTCCGCTCGAAACCGTTCCTCGAACGGGTCAAGCGGATCTCCGAACTCGGATTCCACGTGGAAATCTGGGACTGGACGAAACACGATCTCGCGGGGTTGGCCGCGACCGGGGCGACGTTCGCCTCCATGACCGGCTACGTCACCGGCACGCTGGCCGACGAGGCAGGCGCCAACGAGCTGCTGCGAACGGCCGAGCTGTCGGTGCGCGCCGCCACGCAGCTCGGCATTTCGCAGCTGAACGTGCATGGCACCGGGCTGGGCGAGCGGGGTCTGCCGGTCCAGCCCGCCGGGGAGGTCACCGGAGCGATGTGGCTGATGGCGCGTGACACCCTGAACCGACTGGCGGATCTCGGGCAGCGGACGGGAGTCGCGTTTGTGTTGGAGAACCTCAACACGGAAGTGGACCATCCCGGTGTGCCGTTTGGGCGGGCGCGCGACACCCTGGCGCTTGTGTCGAGCGTCAACCGCCCCCAGGTCCGGTTGAATCTCGACCTCTATCACGCGCAGATCGGGGAGGGAAATCTGATCGAACTGGTGCGTCGCTGCGCGCCCTATCTTGGCGAGGTTCAGGTCGCGGATGTGCCGGGCCGCTGCGAACCGGGCACCGGCGAGATCAATTATCCGGCGGTGGCGCGCGCACTTCATGCCGCGGGGTACCGGGGCAATGTCGCCTTGGAGGCGTGGGCGTCGGGTGACGATGAACTCGCGTTGGACCGGTTCCGTTCCGCGTTCACGTTCTGATGTCCCGGGGCACCCGATGAGCTCCGACCTTCGCCGCCGTCTGTTCGGAGGGAGCAGGCGGGTGGGCTTGGTCGCCGTCGTGCTGGCAGCGTTCGCGACAGCGTCGGCGGAGCAACGGACCACGGCCGGTGTGGCCGCCGCGTCGGAGCGGGAATTTCGAGCCGACCGGCATTATCTGAATCTGCCGATCCGGAACGGCGCCCCAAAACGGAAGATCGTGCTGCTGGTCGACGGAAGCGAGGTCACCAGCGGTAGCGTCGAGCTAGCCGATTCCGGTGCCGATTGGTGGGCGTACATCGATATCTCGCGCTGGCGGGGGCACTCCCTGACGTTGCGTTCGACCGGTCCGTCGACCCCGTCGGGGGGACTGAATGCGATCGAGGCGAGCGATTCGATTCGGGACTCGGATTCCCTCTACCGGGAAAAACTGCGCCCGCAGCTGCATTTTTCCCCGCGCCGCGGATGGATGAACGATCCCAATGGGCTGGTTTTCTACCACGGCGAGTATCACCTGTTTTTCCAACACAACCCCTACGGATGGAGCTGGGGCAACATGCACTGGGGGCATGCCGTCAGCCGCGACCTGGTCCACTGGGACGAACTGGGCGACGTGCTGGCGCCGGATCATTTGGGCGCGATGTTCAGCGGAAGTGCCGTGGTGGATCACGGCAACACGTCGGGCCTCGGCGCGGCCGGCAAGGATCCGCTGGTGTTGGTGTACACGGCCTGGGGACAACCGGCGGTGCAGTGCCTGGCCTTCAGCGACGACGGACGGACCTTCGCGAAGTACGACTGCAACCCGATCCTGCCGAACATCACGCCGGGGAACCGGGATCCGCGTGTTTTCTGGCATGCAAGGACGCAGCGCTGGATCATGGTGCTCTTTGTCGAGGAACCGGCGGGGCAAACGGATGGGCGCGGATCGTCGCCGAAGAAGCATCTGGTCCGGCTTTTTACCTCGCGGAACCTGCGGAATTGGGAGCCGGCCGGGACGGTGAATGGGGGAATCGGCGATGATCATTTTCTCTACGAGTGCCCGGACCTGTTCGAATTGCCGGTCAGTGGTGACCCGGCGCAGACAAGGTGGATATTGACTGCGGCAGACGGTGAGTACGCGATCGGATCCTTCGAAGGAGAGACCTTCGTGCCGGAGGTGTCCCGGCTGGTTGGAAACTATGGCTCCGGCTTTTATGCGGCCCAGACGTTC
Source organism: Opitutaceae bacterium (assembly GCA_035545515.1). Classification (GTDB taxonomy): domain Bacteria; phylum Verrucomicrobiota; class Verrucomicrobiia; order Opitutales; family Opitutaceae; genus ER46. The sequence continues at coordinate 3,335 of DASZYH010000125.1, read as the reverse complement.
AATGATGTCCCGGATGGCCGGCGGATCCAGATCGGGTGGGGACAAATGCCGTCGCCCGGAATGTCTTTCAACCAGCTTCAGCTGCTTCCCTGCGAGTTGCGATTGATCCGAACCGACGCGGGCCTACGGCTGGCGCGGACGCCGATCCGCGAACTGGAATCGCTACGCGACGGGCCGGACCAAAGTGGATCCCTTGGCTCGTTTCATGGCGAAATCGTGGAGGTGCGCGCCGATCTCGTACCGCGCGGTGCGGAGTTGTTCAGATTCGACGTACGTGGGGCGAAGATCGTCTATGACGCCGGCAGTCACGAGATCACAATCAACGGCATCACTGCTCCCGCGCCCCTCGTGTTGGGGCATCAGAGGATCGCGGTTTACGTGGATCGGACCCTGCTCGAGGTTTTCGCCAGCGACGGGATCACGTACGTCCCCGTGGCGTTCATTCCCAAACCGGAAAACCGGTGCGTGGACGTGAATGTCGATGCCCCGGACGCGGGACCGCTGGTGCTTCGTGTTTACGAGCTCAAATCTATTTGGACACCCTGATTGCGTGCTACGTCCGGATATCTGTGTGCCTTTACATTCCATGGCCACGATACGGGGTAGGGTACTTCAAGATCGTGCGCGGTGACGGGCGCGTGAGGCCGCGCAGACGACCTTTCAGATTCTGGAAGCACTGTTAGCTTAGCCGCGTGTGGTGCTTCACCTAGTGTCGTGTCTCTCAAAAAGCTAGACAGAAAGGGGTCCACGTGATTATGCTGCGGGCCATGGGCAGACCAATCGAACCGCTGGTCATCAGCGTGGAACAGCGGCGGGAGCTGGAACGGATCGTGAGTGCACCGACTTCGGAACAGCGGTTGGTGCGCCGTGCGCGGATCGTCTTGCTGCGCGCCGAAGGGCGAAGCCAAGTGGAGACGGCGGCGGCAGTGGATGTCAATCGGCCGGTGGTGATTCGCTGGGAGCGCAGCTTCGCGAAGCTCGGGGTAGCGGGCCTGGAGGAGGCGTCTGGACGGGGGCGCAAGCCTTCGATCCCGGACGCCAAAAAGGAAAGAGTCTTGGTTCAAGCGACGCAGCCACCGCCGAATCGAACGCGTTGGAGCGTGCGGTCGATGGCGCGCCAAGTGGGAGTCTCGGCGGCCAGTGTGCAGCGCATCTGGGCTGCCAATGAGATCAAGCCGCACCTGACGCGGACGTTCAAACTGTCGCGCGATCCCAACTTCGAAGCCAAGTTCTGGGACGTAATCGGCCTTTACCTTAACCCGCCGGATCGGGCGCTGGTGCTCTGCTGTGACGAGAAGAGTCAGTGTCAGGCGCTGGAACGCACCCAACCGGACTTGCCCCTGGGCGTCGGTCATATCCGTACCCGCACTCATGACTACATCCGCCACGGCACGGTCACGCTGTTCGCCGCCTTGAACTATCTCGATGGAAAGATTCTGAGCACGACAGCGCCGAAGCACACCCACGTCGAATGGCTCGCTTTCCTTAAGAAACTTCATCGCCAGACGCCGGCTGAATTGGCCCTGCACCTGATCGTGGACAATTACGCTACCCACAAGCATCCCGTCGTCGTCGAGTGGCTCAAAAAGCACCCGCGGATCCATGTTCACTTCACCCCGGCGAGTTCTTCCTGGATGAATCTGGTTGAGCGATTCTTCCGCCAGCTGACCGACGACGTCGTACGAGAGTGCAGCTTCGGTAGCGGCGGAGAACTCATCACCGCGATCAACGTCCACCTCGCTCACCACAACCTCAATCCAGTCCCCTACCGATGGAAGGCCGACGGAGCGACAATCCTCGAAAAGATCCGCTGCGCACGCCTCGCTCAGAGTGCGAGTAATGTCTAGCCATTAATGAATCACTACACTAGTGTGCCGAAATATGGGAAATGACACAGTGCGGCCGAAGGTGGTTGGCGTTGCAGCGGTAGTCAGCAGTTGTCGCGCTCGCGACCGACAGGCCTGCACGCAATGAAAAGGTCACATTACGGACTTATCGTATGGTGATCTGAAGTGTTTAGCGGCAAACAGTGCACTGGTCGAGAAATTCGATGTCGGTGCACCGTTGCGGGCAGAACGGTCCCAATATGGTCCTTCTGGCGTTCGCGGTCGTTAGCCGTGCAACTGGATTCGAGTGAGCGTATCGCCGCCAACTTGTTTGCATGTTGGACACACAGAGTCATGCGACAGCATACCAGAAGCTGCTGTCGATCGGTGAGCTGTTCTTCCGGTCGCCGCCGCGGTTACCGAACGTTAAGCTTCGTCTCTCTCCGTTGTTGGTGGGGCCTACGGGCGCAGGGAAAAGCTACTTGGTTGAGCGCACAGGACGCACGCTTGATGCTGCGTATTTCAAAATCACGAGAGGTGATTGGCTCGTAACCGGTGGGCGCGGACGCTCAACGACGTTTCAGATCCTCGACTTTCTCCTGGCGCATCCGCGCGTACTCCTGCACTTGGACGAACTCGACAAGTTCCAGATCGATTTCCGGCATGAATGGGGCGCTGCGATGGCAGCCGATTTGTGGAATATCTTGGACGGGAAATTTCAGCTCGACGCCTACATTCGTGAGACCGATTTCGGCGACGCGGCGAAACCAAAGCCCGCCGAGATCGTTCCACTCGTTCAAAAGCGCCTGTGGATTGTTGGATCCGGCACCTGGCAGGACCTCTTCGTTCAGCGCCGGGAGAGGAAGAGCCTGGGATTCGGATCACCGGTCGAATCCGACACCGTGAACTTGGAAGCCGTGGCGAAGGCCGGTGTCATTTCTCCCGAATTGCTGCATCGGTTTGCCGGCGATCTCATCTTTGTGGAATACCCCACGCCGGAGGAAACCGAGGAACTGCTGGAATCAAGTGGCATCGGTGAGCTCGCTCGGTCGCTTCAGATGAAGATCACAGCTGCCGACCTCGATTGGTCCCACGGCGGCATCAGAGTCCTTGAAACGCTGGCGACTAGGCTGGTCTTGGAGCGCCACATGCGAGAGCGAGGGCAGCACCGCGAAATCGATATCGCGTAGCCCAAGACCGAATTCCGGGCGTGCGCGCACAGGCGTCCGAGAGCGCTGCGGCGAAAACTACGTGGGAAAATACGGGTTTCGATGCCCCAAGTTGCCCCTTGTTGCAGATGGTTGCATTTTTCGCGGCCATCGACCCGCACTCGCGTAACTAGCCTAACAAAAAGGCCCTTGGGAGCATCCAAGGGCCTTCAAATTGGGTGCAGGGGTTGGATTTGAACCAACGACCTTCAGGTTATGAGCCTGACGAGCTACCAGGCTGCTCCACCCTGCAACAAAGGGGAGGCGGAACGTCCTCGGCGCCTTGGTGAGTGTCAACGCC
>DASZYH010000124.1:0-12222 GCA_035545515.1 Opitutaceae bacterium | reverse complement strand
CGCAGCAGTTCAACGGTGAATTCTGATCCGAGGTCGCGTTCGATGGCGAGGAATTGCATGGGGCGCGCGTGTTGGGAGAGATCCGAAGGTCGCTCAGGTCTGTGTTCGGTGGTCGCCGGTCACGTCGGATTTTTCGCAGCGCGGCGGCCGGAAAAGCGCCGGCGAGCGTAGTGGAAAAACCTCGCCCGGCGATCTGCAAATTGGACGTCCTTCCTCCGAGAATGAGAAGAGCCACCATAGCAGGGCGGGGTCGCCGAACCCCGCCTTGGCGCGGAAGGGACTGGCGCCCTACCTACCTTTCAAACCGTGGCATTGCTGAAGGTAGGGCGGCCAGTCCCTTGGCCGCCAAAAGTGTGTAGGCGGGGTGACCTCACCCCGCGAGGCGCAAGGTCCGCATTTCCTCGCGCGGTGGGGTCACCGCGCCTACAGGGGCGTAAGGTCCGCATCGCCCCGCGCGGTGAGATGTCACTGCGCCTACACCCATGGAAGCGGCACCGCTCCCACAATCGATTGAATGCAGCGACCCGGTGGGGCACCGCGCCCACAATCCGGGTCGGCGCTGGTCTTCGGTTGCGGCGGAGGTGCGGAAGGTCCATTGGTGGCTATCCAACTGCCGTCTTCCGGCTAATACGGTTCGCCATGAAACTCCTGAATTCGCTGTTTCGACCGAAGGCTTCTCCGATGGCGGAGTACGAACGGGTGGCCTCGGTGATCGAGGCTTTCGTCGCCGGCACCGGTGACGCGTGGGACTGGGATGACCTGACCGCGCGGCGCCAGCACGACCCGTTTCTCGAATCCATCCGACTCCGGTGCGTGAAAGTGCCCGACACGTATCCGCCGGCGAAGGCGGGCACCGCCTACTGCAACGACGAGGGCATGCGCGTCCTGAGCGGCCTGGCGAGCGAGGTCAGGGCGAAGCTCAGCGCGCCGTAGCGCGGTTTAACTTGAGTCGTGGTCGCCGGTAGGGCGCGGAGTCCCTTCGGCGCGTAGGCTGGGAGCGGAGTCCCAGCGCTACCCGCTGTGGTATCGCGCCGGCGATCGGCTACAGCTTTGTTTCATCTGCCCTAGCGCCAGGCGGACGTGCCCCGCATCGGCGCTCGTCGCGCCCGGTTGCGTCACGCGTGCGGCAACGCGTTGGGTTTTGGTGGAACCGAGGTTGGCTGCTTGGGCGCGGCGATGTGCGCGGCCGGCGGTGGCGCGAGGTCCTGAAGCGGGGGCGTTGTCGTTCCGGCGACGGGGAAATGCCGGCGCCAGAGGTGGTATTGTTCGGGCGTGATGCCGAAACGCGCGGCCGCGTCGTCGGCCGTGAGGCGGTCGAGGACGGATCGTCCGTAGGCCACGAAGCGCGTGCGCTCGTCGAGCGTCGGCAGATAAAGCATCGCCTGCGTTTGCAGGAATGCGGTGACGGAGACGGGCGGCATGACGCCGACGACGATTTGCGGGATGGAGAACTCGAGCAGCTCGCCGGGCGACGGCGACGCTGCGGCAGCCGGTGGTGAATCCGGCGAACGCGGTGTCGTGCCCTTGTTGACCGTCGGATGAGCCGGCGACGACGGGCCGGCGGCCGCGGGGGCGAGACCGATCGCGGCCGGAGCGCCGACGTGATAGCGGGTGTTGCGGGCGGAACCGCTTTGCGTGATCCGGCGCGTTTCGACCAACGTCGTCAGCCAGCGTCGCAGCGTGCGTTCGGCGGGATGGTCCGGCAGCGCGTCGCGAATGTCGTCCAACGTTGCGCCGTTCGAAAACCGTGCGATCACGGCAACGACGGCATCAAGCTCCACGGATGTTTCTTTGGGCATAACGAATCGGGCCGTGGGAGCGGCAAAAACGCGGAGACGCGAAAATCCCCGGTGGTCGAAGAACTGAGAAGGAGCGCGCCGCAAATGGCTGGAAACGTTCGCGTCGGCGCGTGAAAGGAGTGTTTGGAAGAGATCAACGCGAATGGCAAGGGCGTAGAAATTGGTATCGCCTAACGAAAACGTGTTGATCGCGGCGTCGTCGTGTTCATGCTGGGCGCCCGTTACGTTCCCGCGGCCCGCGAGTTCTGCCATGAACGAAAACCCAGCGGCCAAGTTGACGAAGGAAGAAAAAGACGCGGCGTTCGAAAAAGCTTTCGAAGGTCTCACTCCGGCGGAAGGAGCACATCTCCTGCTCGTCGAGAAGTTGGAGTCCTTTCGAGCGCAGATCGTCGAACGACGCGTCCACGGTTACTCGTGGTTGCAGATTGCGGAGGCGCTGAAACGACTCGATCCGCCGCTTGCGACGACTCCTTACGCGCTGCGGAAGATGTTCGCAGGCAGGACGCGCAGGGCGCATCGCAGTCTCGCAAAACACGCCGCGGTCGCGGCGAAAACGGCGGAAGGTGCAGCGAAGGTGTCCGCGGAGCCGGCGAGCGTGGCGAAAGCGCGGGGATGACTGGGGCGCGAGCAAAGCGGGAGCGTCCCGCGATCGTCCGGCGTTCGCCTGATCGTCGTCCGAATGTCGTGCCAACGTCGTCGCAACGTCGTCCGAACGTGCGTTCGAAAGTCGTCCGGGCGTGCGTCGGCAGTGCGTCGTGCCGGGCGGACAAAAACCCGTGGCCGAACGGCCGGTACAGGGTAGCGGCAGGGTCCGGCGCAGCCATGGGGTTTATTTGGCCGGATTCTCGGTTTATATGGCCGGATTCTGATTCGGCCATATCATCTGACATCAGAAGGCGCGTGAAACCAGTTTGTTGCGCGTTTTCGGATCGTTATGGCCGGATTCGAGAATCCGGCCAAATAAAGTGGCCGGATACTGGGTTATGGCCGGATACCCTGCCTGTGACGGCCTCGGGCGTCCTTTCCGACGAGGCCGTCGATGCCGGGAGCTGCGATGGCCATCGCGTCACCAGGTGGCACCGGTCCCGGCCTGAATCTCTACGCTAACGTGTGCGGTCACCGGCTCGCACCAGGATCTTTCATCATGAAACTCATCCAACTCTTGTTCGCGTTTGCGTTGCTTGGCATGCCGGCGGTGCACGCCGGGGACGCACCGGCTCCGGCCGGTCATTGGGAGGGCGCGATCACGGTTCCCGACGGCCAACTCGCCATCAAGGTCGACCTTGTGCGCGAAGGCGTGGTCTGGATCGGCACCATCGACATCCCCGCCCAGCACACGCATGGATTCAAACTGGACGGGGTGCTGGTCTTGGGCCGGACGGTGAAGTTCTGCATGCCAGGCGTGCCGGGCGACCCGCAGTTCAGCGGAACGCTGTCGGATGATGGCAAGACACTGGCCGGCGATTTCACGCAGGGCGGCGCGGAGTTCGCGTTCCGGCTGACACACCAGGAGGGCGACGGACAACACGCGGAGGCGGAAACTGGGACGGAAACTGGCGGCATTGGCCAAGGCAGGGTCGGCGACCCCGCCTTGCATCAAACCAACGAGGCGCCCGAGGCCGGGATTGTGCGCCGGCTGCGCGCGGCGACGACCGGCGACAAACCTGGCGTGGCGGTGTTGGTCGCGCGTGATGGGAAGATCCTTTATCAGGGCGGATTCGGCTACGCGGACATCGCGCACCGCACGCCGATCACGCCGGACACGAAGTTCCGGATCGGTTCCATCACGAAGCAGTTCACGGCAGCCGCGATCCTGCGTCTCGCGCAGGACGGCAAGCTCTCCGTCAGTGACCCGCTGTCCAAATTCTTTCCAACGTTTCCGAACGGCGACGCGATCACCCTTCGTCACCTGCTTACGCACACCTCCGGTATTCACAGTTACACGGACAAGCCCGACATCGCCGAGCACGTGACCAAACCCGTCACGCCCGACAAGGTGATCGAGTGGTTCCAGCATGACCCGCCCGACTTCGCGCCCGGCAAGGGATTCCATTACGACAACTCGGGGTACTTCCTGCTCGGCGTCATCGTGCAGAAGGCGTCGGGGATGTCCTACACGGAGTACCTGCGGCAGACGTTCTTTGCGCCGCTCGGGATGAAGGACACCGGCGTGTACGTGAACAGCGCGCCGCCGGCGGGCGCGGCGATTGGCTATGCATGGGAGAACGGAAAGGCCGACGCCGTGGCGGACTGGGACATGGCGTGGGCCGGCGGGGCCGGCGCGTTGTATTCAACCGTGGGAGACCTTTGGACGTGGAACCAGGCGCTGTTCGCCGGTCGCGTCGTGAACGCCGATTCGCTCAGGGAGATGACCACCCCGATTACGCTGCCGCCTGACGCCGACGGCATGCAGTACGGTTTTGGGCTGATCATGTTCACGTACAATCGTTTGCCGGTCGTCGGCCACGGTGGCGGGTTGCCGGGGTGGGCGAGCGACCTGGTCGAGTTTCCCGAACAGCATTGCACCGTGGTGGCGCTCACCAACGCGATGCCGTCGCTCCCCGGCACCGGGCCCGCGCATCTGGCGCTTGACCTGGCCGGGAAGTTCCTGGCGGCCGACGTGAAAAACGCGCCCCAGCCGGCCGTCGATGCATCGATCGATCCCAAGGTGTACGCGGATTACGTCGGCACGTACGACTATCGCTCGGGAATCCTCACGGTCAGCGTCGAGGGCGACCGGCTTTACGCGCAACTCACCGGACAGCGCGCCTTCCAGCTCTTTCCGAAGTCCGCCGGCCACTATTTCATCAAGGAGGTCGATGCGGAACTCGACTTTCTGCGGGATGCGCAGGGCAAGGTCACGGCGATCCACCACACGCAGAACGGGCAGGGCTTTCGCGCGCCGCGGCTCGAGGTTCCGGAGCTCACGCCCCAGCAGCTCGACGGGTTTGCCGGCCGGTACGAGTACGGGCCCAAGGCGGTGATGACGATCACGCGGATTGGCGGATACCTCTTTGCGCAGCTTACCGGTCAGCCGCGAATGCCAATCTTCCCCACGGTCGACAACACGTTCGAATGGCACGTTGTGAGGGCGAAGGTGCGGTTCGTGACGGATGCCGCCGGCAAGGTGATCAAGGCCGTGCACACGCAGAACGATCGGACGTTCGACGCCCCGCGGATGGAATGACCGCCCGCCAAACGCGCTGGAGTCATGCGAAACCGCACGACGCCTGGAGCGCTTTGCTCTGATTCCTACCCCCGGTAGGGCGCGGAGGTCTGCGCTCCGTAGCTTCGGCGGTGGAGAAGCCTGCCCTCCGTCTTGTCCGCCGTAGCCTCGCGCGAAGGCGGAAGCTTCAGCGAAGGAGGATCCCTTCCGCGCCACGGTTCGATTTAGGGCGGGGTCGCCTGACCCCGCTGCGGACGCGAGCGGAATCCCTGCCACCTCAGGCGTCGCGCCGGCGATCGGCTACAGCTTTGTTTCACCGGCTCTGGGCGGCAAATCGGGAACTCGGGGGGCGACGGATGGACCTGCGGAAAGTCGGACGACCGCGGAACCCGGGATGGAAATGTTGGGGTGGCCAGGCGGTTTCCGATGGTCTGGACCGTCTGAACGGGTTGCGCTGGCGCATGAGGCGCGATGTGCGGATGATGGCCGCGATGTTGTCCCCCCGCATCCTCATCATCGCGCTGCTTGTGGTGATCCCCGCCTGGCTGCGGGCGCAGGAAATCGGCGTGGCGCGGGTCACCCCGAATCTCGTCACCAACATCGACCGGCCGCTGCGGTACCATCCGGAGGGCGAGGATTTCGTGATCGAGAACGGCACGGAGTTTTTCAACCGGTCGCTCTACGGTGGAAACACGGCGTTCCGGGTCGACGGCGGCGACAAGCCCGAGTTTGTGCTCTATCTGCCCGGCCGCGGCGGGAACCTGCGGCTCGGAGTTGCGACGAAGGCCGGGGCGAAATGGCTGATCGACGCCGCGCAGATCGAGACGCGGTACCGTCCGGGTGAACTGCTGTATCGGATCCGCGATCCGTTGCTCGGATCCGGCGGCGAATTGCGGCTGGCGGCATTGGCGTATGATCAGGTCGAGGGACTCATCGTCCGCGTGGAGGCGAAGGACGTCGCGCCGGGCGTCCAGTTGTTCTGGGCCTATGGCGGCGTGAACGGCCAGCGGGGCAAACGCGACGGCGACATCGGCACGGAGAAGGTGCCGATCAGCGAATGGTTCCAACTGCAACCGTCGTTCTGCCGGGGAAATCGAATCGAGATCACGCCGACTGGATTCGTGCTCCAGGCGAAACCGGCGACGATCACCGGCGTGGTGCCGCCGGGCGCGGTGATGCGGGTGATTGACGCCAGCGCATGGAACGACGCCGTTGGCGTGGAGCAGAGGAGTCAGGAGCCAGGAGTCAGGAGTCAGACCCCAGAATTCGGCAGCAGAAAGGCAAACCGAGGCCAATCCGCCGACGCCCCCGAGCCCGCAGATCCGATCGTCATTGGTCGCGTTGCGTTGGCCGATGCGACGCCCGTGTACCTGTCGCTCGTCCGCAAAGGCACAGCGAGCGAGGAGGATCTCGACACGTATGCGGAAGCGGGAGGCGCAAAGACAGACGGCGGCGGACGGAGGGCGGAAGACGGAGGACGGAGGGAGAAAGGCAAAACGAAGGCCGAACGCGAAACGCGAAATGCGAAACGCGAAATTCCGGAGGCGCCCGCCGCCAGCACGCCCGACGCGGCTGAAATCGAAAATCGAAAATCAAAAATCGAAAATTCCAAGGCTGCCTTTGCGGAGGCCGAGGCGCATTTCACGGCGCTCCGGGATCGCGTACGAATCGACACGCCGGATCCGTATCTGAATGCGGCGGTCGGCGCGCTGAATGTCGCAGCGGACGCGGTGTGGGACGCGCCGCAGCACGGGATCATGCATGGCGCGATCGCGTGGCGGACGCGGCTGCTGGGATGGCGAGGACCGTATGCGTTGGATGCGCTCGGCTGGCACGAGCGATTCCGCGAAAACGCGCTGTACTGGTTCGGGCGGCAGAACACCGGGCCGATTCCGGCCAAAATCCCGCCGCCGGACGAGAAGGCCAACCTGGCGCGAAACGAAGCCGGGCTGCACACCAACGGCGACATCTCGCATTCGCATTACGACATGAACCTCGTGTTCATCGATGCGGTGTTCCGGCACCTGCAGTGGACCGGCGACCTGACCTTCGCGCGGCAGGCCTGGCCCGTGATCGTGCGTCACCTTGCGTGGGAACGCCGGCTGTTCCGGCGCGAGTACGGTCCGGACAAGTTGCCGCTGTATGAGGCTTACGCGGCGATCTGGGCGAGCGACGACCTGCAATACGACGGTGGCGGCGCGATGCATGCCACGGCGTACAACTATTACGAGAACCGTCAGGCCGCGCGGCTCGCGCGGATCCTGGGCGAGGATCCGACGCCGTACCAGCAGGAGGCCGATCTCCTCGCACGGAGCATGCGGGCGCTGTTGTGGGTGACGCCGGGCAAAGATGAAACGGGAGAAACGTTCGAAAGAAGAAACGAGGCGGCGGGCAAAGACGAAACGTTCGAAACGTCGGAAAGAAGAAACGGGAATGGAAATGCGGAAGATCGGGAACGCGGGAAGGCGGAAAACGGATCGGAAGAGAAAGGCGAAACGCGGAACGCGGAAGGCGAAAACGGGGGTCCGCTCGCTGGCACTCGCGGCCACGAAGATCAGGCAATCGAAAATACCGGTCCACTCGCTGGCGCTCGCAGCCACGAGTTTGCTGAAATCGAAAATCGAAAATCAAAAATCGAAAATTCCATCGGCGTCAGCGAGCTGACGGCCGATGGATCGGCCAGTCCGCAGTCCGTATTCCGCAATCCGCCATTGATCGGTTGGTTCGCCGAGTACAAGGACTGGCTGGGGCTGCAGCGGGTGCATCCAAGCGCGGCGTTGTGGACGTTTTATCACACCGTCGATTCCGAGGTGCCGACGCCCGAGGAGGCGTGGTCGATGTCGCAGCAGGTCGACGCCGAGATCCCGCATCTGCCGGTGCGCGGGCCGGGTGTCCCGCCGGGCCTCTACACGCTGGGGACGTCGGACTGGATGCCGTACGACTGGTCGATCAACAACGTGGTGATGGCGGAGGCCGTGCACGGGGCGCTGGCATTGTGGGAGGCGGGCCGGCCGGAGGAGGCGTTCACGGTGACGAAGGGTTCGCTCCTGGCGGCGATGTATATGGGAATTTCGCCAGGGAACGTCGGCTCGATGTCGTATCTCGACGTGTACCGGCGCGAGTCGCAGCGGGATTTTGCGGATGGTTCCGGCGTGCTGTCGCGGGCGCTGATTGAGGGACTGTTCGGCGTGAAGATCGACCGGCTCGCCGGCGACGTGCGCGTGACCCCCGGTTGGCCCGCAGCCTGGGATCATGCGGCGATCCGGCATCCGGATTTCGTCCTGAGTTATCGGCGAAACGGTGACACCGATGCGTATGCGTTCACGGCGGACAATGGCGGCGAAGGGACTCGCCGCCCTACCAGTGAAGTCAGCCGAAATGGCGGGGCGGAAATTCAAAATCAGAAATCGAAAATCGAAAATCCCGAGGGCGTCAGCAAGCTGACGGCCTACGGATCGGCCAATCCGCAACTCGCGGTCCGCGATCCGCAATTGCTGGCGTTGCGATTGGTTGTGATCGCGCGGGCGGATCGGGTCGCGAACGTTACTGTGAACGGAAAGCCGACGAGGTGGAGGGTGGTCGAGGATTCCATTGCGCGGCCGCGGATCGAGATCGACGCGCCGGCGGCGGATTCGTTCGACGTGCAGATCACGTGGGCGGGAAACCTGATTGGGGAGGGGACTGAAAGGCGAAAGGCGAAAGGCGAAAGGCGAAACGCGGAATGCGAAACGCGGAATGCGAAAGGCGAAACGCGGGATGCGAACGGTGAAACGCGGGATGCGAAAGGTGAAACGGGGATGGCGGTTGGTGCTCAAGGCCAAGGGAGCGGCAGCCCGACCGGGAACGCGGCGTTCGTGCAGGTCGGGCAGGGCGAGATGCGGTGGTGGCGGCCGGCTGCGGGCAAAGATGAAACGAAAGGAACGTCAGAAAGTAGAAACAGGGAAGTGTCGAAAGGCGGAAAAGGGGCGGGTGAAGGCGGAACGCGGAACGCGAAACGCGAAAACCAGACAGCCGGAAACGAAAATCAAAAATCGAAAATCGAAAATGCCGAGGGCGTCAGCAAGCTGACGGCCTACGGATCGACCATTCCGCACTCCGCAGTCCGCAATCCGCAATCAGAGGTGGATCTCGCGCCGTACTTCAACGATCGGGTCACGCAGATTTTCAAAAACCAATACCGGGCGCCGCGGTCGCCGTTCGTATCGCTGGCGCTGCCGAAGCAGGGGATCGGCGGGTGGGCGGGTGGGGTGAATCGGACGGCGGACATCGACGACGCGGGACTGCGCGCCGAGGCGGCGAAGGGCGGCGGCCGGATCGTGCTGCCGAATGGCGTGGCGTTTGCCACGCCCGGAGATCCGGACGCCCGGAACATCCTGTTCACGTCACAGTGGGATAATTACCCGCCCTCAGCGACCGTGTCGCTGGGCGGGCGGGCGCACGCGATTTATCTGCTCATGGCCGGGTCGACGGATCCGATGCAGAGCCGCTTCGAGAACGGCGCCGTCACCGTGACGTACACCGATGGCAGCACGACGCGGCTGCCGCTGGTGAATCCGACCAACTGGTGGCCGATCGAACAGGACTACTTCATCGACGACTACCAATTCCGCCGACCTGGTCCGCTGCCGATCCGCGTTGATCTGAAGACAGGACGAATTCGCGTGCTCAGGATGGCGACCTTCAAGGGCACGGGCGGCGTGGTCCGTGGGGGCGCGGCAACCGTGCTCTCGCTGACGCTCGATCCGGACAAGGACCTGAAATCGCTCACCGTGTCCGCGACCGCCAACGACGTGGTCATCGGCCTGATGGCGGCGACGCTGGCGAGATAGGTCAGCGCGGCGCGGGACGATGCGGAGATTGCGCCCCGCCGGGTGAGGTCGCGACGGTAGTGCGAATATTGGCGCGGGGCATAAGGGTAGAAGATCGCGAGCCGAAGAGCTGCCGAAAACTTATGCCGAAATTGGCATTAGGTTATTTAGTAAATGCCTTCAGATAAGCCGGATGTGAGGCATTCGCCTTGTGGCAAAGGCCAGCTCTTGGCATTAACGGCCCCATGCTGTCCAGCCGGCATGTTGCCGCCGCGTTCGCGGTGGTGTGTTGCGTCGCATCTCTCCGGCCTCAAACGGCCGTTACCTGGACCGGGACAATGTCCTCGGCCTTCGACAACAACTCCAACTGGTCGCCCGCGATCACGAACGACACCTCGACGAGCCTGGCCGTCTTCGGCTCCGCGATGCTGTATCCGCCGTCGCTGGCGAGCGGTTTCAGCGTGGCGGGCGTGCAGTTCGCCAGCGCCGTTGGAACTCTCACGCTATCGGGTCCCGGTACGCTGGCCATCGGCAATGCGGGGATCGAAAACCTATCGACGTCGGGTTCTCCGAGCATCAGCGCGCCAATCGTGATCGGCGGCACGAGCGCGACCTTCACCAATCAGGGCGCGCTCGTCCTCTCCGGTCAGGTAACGAATAACGCGACGATCACGTTGTCCGGCCTCGGCAGCGAAGGGGCGATCTCCGGTGTGATCACCGGCGCGGGAAGCGTGACCAAGGACCAGACCGGACGGTGGACGCTGTCGGGAGCGAATACGTATACCGGCGGCACGGTCGTGAAACTTGGCACGCTCGTCGCGGCGGCGAGCGGTGCGCTCCCGGCCGGGCGCGCAGTCAGCATCACGCCGCTCGCCAGCGGGAGCGCGGAACTGGACGTCGGCGACACCTTGCAGACCATCGGCGCGCTGACTCTCGGTGGCGGCAGCGGGGGCAGTGCGATCCTCGCGGTCGGTACCAATGGCACGCTGACCGTCGGAGGCGACATCACCTACAACGCCGCGTCGGGTCCCGCCGGGGCGTCGATTTCCGGTGGCACGGTGACCTGGAGCGGCAGCCGGACCTTCAACATCGGCGATTCGAGCGCCACCTCGAGCAGTGGCGATCTGTCGGTCTGGGCGAACATCACGAACGCCGGCGATCTCGTCAAAACCGGCAGCGGCAAGCTCGTCCTGAGCGGCAACAACACCTGGGGCAACACGACCATCAGCGACGGCCGGTTGCAGATCGGATCCGCGGGTGGTTTCCCCTCGGGTGGAACGGTCACGATCAGCGCGACGAATGCCGGCGGCTCGGCAATTTTCGACGTCGGCACGCAAACCGTCACCGTCGGGACGCTGACCTTCAAGGGCGCGGCGAACTCCGGCAATGATGTCGACCTCGGGCCGTCCGGCGTGCTCGTCCTCGGGGGCAATGTCCTTTACGACGGAACGAATGGACCGGGCCCGGCGCGGATCTGGAACGGAAACGAGGTGCGGATCGCCTCGGGAAACCGGACGATCACCGTCAATGCCTCGGGCAACGTGACGAATGACGCGGAACTCACCATCGAGACCCCGATCACCGGCGCCGGCGGACTCACGAAGGCGGGCAGCGGGACACTGGCGCTGACCGCGAACAATTCGTACACCGGCGGAACGACCATCGATGCGGGGACGCTGCAAATCGGCAACGGCTACTCGTATGACAGCAGCGTGATGGGAAACATCACCAACAACGGGACGCTGACATTCGCGACGGGGTACGGCTTGAGCTACGCCGGGGTCATCAGCGGCACCGGGGCGGTGAACGTCACGGGGTACATCACCCTCGGCGGGCTGAACAGCTATACCGGCGGCACCTCGGTCGACTCATACGGCATGCTGACGATCGGCAATGGCGGACGTGTCCTGGGCAACATTGCCAACAATGGCATGGTGGTGTTCGACCAGACGACCGACCTGAACTTCTCCGGCATCATCTCCGGCAGCGGAGGCATCGAGCAAACCGGCAACAGCACGCTCACGCTGTCCGGTGCCAACACCTACTCGGGCGAGACCTACGTTTCGGAAGGCACGCTGAAGATCGGCGTGGCGAATGCGCTGCCATCCGACACGCGGCTTTCGCTGACAGGCACGCTCGATGTGGCCGCCAACCAGACGCTGCGCGATATCAGCGCGTATGGCTGGAGCACCCTCACCGTTGAGCCGGGCGCGACGCTGACGCTCGCGCCGACCAAGCAGGAAATGAATTTCGCCAGCGCGATCGGCGGCGGCGGCAAGGTCGTCGTCAATGCCCCGGTTTTTCCCGTGCACTACAGCGGCGTGAACATGCTCACCGGCACGCTCACGGTAGCCGCGGGCACGCTCAATGTGAGCTCGACCACGGGAAGCCTGTCGGACGCGGGCCCGCTCGTGATCGACGCAAGCAACGGCAGCCGGTACGCGACGGT